>JACMKY010000652.1 GCA_014379925.1 Cytophagales bacterium
CACACCCAAAAAATACCGCAATTACAGCGGCAAGAACGATGGACTTGTTCACGATTTAGGCTGTTCAAGCTAATTTTTTCGATCGGCCTACGCAAGCAGATAAACGTTGGAATCGATAATCATACGAGTGGGCTTGTTTGGTTCGTGCTTCATCCAACAATCCATTCGTAAGGTCTTTTCCTCCCGTTGAGTTGAAGTTTACCAATGACAACCACCTACTGTTCCACCGGCGCTCTCGGGGCTTTCGCTTCCTTGAGGTTCATGATCTGCACCTGCAGACCGGGTGCTTGTTTGACGCCCACGTCCTTTACGACTACCTTCAGGCTGTCGGCTACGTTCCAGGCCGCCATGCTGTGTTGGTTCTCGAAACTGCTCGGTCCGAAGCGTTGGGTGAAGTAGCCCTTGAAATCCGCCATGAGGCTGTCCACGGCCGCCTGCTCATCCAGGTAGATGTCCATGGTGAATCCCCAAACCTGTCGGTTGTCGTTGAGCTGGTAGCGCAGGTCCAGGTCCTCGTAGTTGCCCAGGTCCACGCGGTACCCGAGGTAATTCGCGCTGTCTTCCAGGGGTTCGATGGCTTCGACGGCCTTCACCCTGGTCACGTCATCCCCGAAACGGATGCCGCGCAGGATGCCCTGGTCCGACTTGACAATTTTCCGGAGCCGGTTGCCGTACTGCGTCAGCGCCGAAGGGACCGCCGTCGGCTCGGCCACGGCGTCCGGCGGGTTCTGCTCCGCCGCTGTTTCCTGCTTGGTTTCCCCGCACGCGGAAAGCAACAGAACCGCTCCGCAAACGAACCGGAAAAGAGTGCGTTTTACTTTCATTTATTTTTATACGTAAATATCTGTCTTACAGAAGGAAAAGGGCCGATTTTTTCTTACGAAAGAATCGCTCCTAAAAGCAAAGGTAAACAGTGAAAAGGGAAGTTGCCGTGTTCAATGGGCTCAAATCATATATCCCTGACGAAAAGAATAAAAAAGTTTTTCTGCCCGGCTTTACTGACGGAGAAGTCCGGTGTTCAAGATTGGGCGTGCGCAACAAAAATCCCCGGTACGCGGGCCGCACCGGGGATTCGGGTCTGAATGAGGAACTACTTCTGGGTTCCGTTTCCGGCCTTGACGGGTTGGGTGGCCGACGGTTTATCAATCACCGCTGGCTTTGGTTGATAGATGGCCCCGGTGGCGAAGTCTACCGGGATGCTTGCCAACGGAAACAGCAGGATGTCCGCCACGAGGGCACCCGCCCGGATTTTGCGTTTCGGTTCGCCCGGCAGGGGTTTGCGTTTCTGGGTTTCACTAACGCGCCCGCCGAAGACGGTGGCGCAGCCGCTCATCGAGACGGTCATTGTACCCAGCAACAGCCAGGGCAGCAGGCAAGAGAAAGGCTTGTTTTTCACGGGATTGTTGTTTAGAAAGTTGACGTTAAAAGAGGGATTGCGTTGCAACGATGACCCCAATTTGCCCCGGCGGGGGCAATCCAGCCGGGGGCAGTCCAGCCGGGGGCAGTCCAGCCGGGGGCAATCCAAGGGGCCGGTGAGCGGGTTTTCGAAACCAGCGAATCGGATGATGGAGTTGAATTCCGCCGACCCACTTGCACCGGGCGGCCGGGCGCCTTCGCTAGACGAAGAAGACGCCGTAACCAACCAGGTCAGCCACCATTTTTTCGATCACGCCCACCGGGGGAGGTCCTTGCGGCGCGGGGGGCAAGTCGTGGCTCACCTCAACGCTGCTGTTCCAGAAGAAGTTGGCAAACTTGCCGGGCGTTATCATTACCGTCAGGCGGGCCGTCGGCGTCAGGAGCCGGAAGGCGTGTTCGATTCCCCGGGGCAGGAAGGCGGACATGCCCGGACCGAGTACGAAGGTTTCGTCGCCGAGGGACATCTGCAGTTCGCCCTCGTGGACCAGGAAGGTTTCGTCTTCGCGGGTGTGTACGTGGCGGGGCGGCTCGGCGCCTTGCGCCAGACTCATTTCCACCACGGCCAGTGCGTTGTTGGTTTGGTGGGGCATAACCAGGAAAGTCGACCGGGTGCCGGCGTGGTAGCGTTGCGCAGCGGCGTTGGTTACGGTTTGGCGGTCAATGGCTTGCATTGTTTGGGAGTTTGGGTGAGTGAAGAGATAGATTGCGTTCCTGACTGGATTGTGCACCAAAGTTGTTGCGCCGCCGCCCAGTGGCCAACCAGCGGATGCACCAACTGTCATTTGCGCGGGATGAGTTGAAGCGAATGGGCGGTGAACGCGGGGGGGGTATCAAAACAAAAAGCCCGCGCGAGGCAGGCTTTTCGGCAGGCGGCAACCACTGCTTACTTGCCCATCCACTTCTTGAAATCCGACACCTTCTCCCGGCTGACGAGCACTTCCTTGTCGACGGCCGGTTTCAAATGCAGGAACAACCGGTTGCCGAAGTAATCCTGAATTTGCTCGACGCTGCCGATGGAAACGAAGAACGACCGGCTGATGCGAAAGTAGCGGTCGGGGTCCAGCATCTCGGCCAGTTCGTCCATCGTGTAGTCGACCACGTACTTCTTGTTGTCGCTGGTCTTGTACAGGTTCAGTCGCCCGTCGCTGAAAAAGTAGGCGATGTCGGGCACTTCGATGGAAACCAGCTTGTGCGTGTGTTTCACCAGAAAGCGTTTCCGGTATTCCTTGGGCTGGAATTGTTGCTGCAACTCCTTGACCAGGCTTTCCACGTTCAGCGTCGCTCTTTTGTCGGCGGGTGCGTAGTGGTGCTGCATCGAGCGGAATTTATCGAGCGCCGTCTGGAGTTCTTCCTTCTGGATGGGCTTCAGCAGGTAATCGATGCTGTTGACCTTGAAAGCTTTGATGGCGTATTCGTCGTAGGAGGTGGTAAAGATGACGGTGCTTTTCACGTCCGTTTTGTCGAATATCTCGAAGCTTTGTCCGTCGGCCAGTTCGATGTCCATCAGGATCAGGTCCGGGGCCGGGTGCGTGGCCAGCCACTCAACCGAGGCGCGGATGCTGCCCGTCACCCCGATCACCTCGGCGGCAGAATCGACGGCGGCCAGGGTTTTCTGCAACTTCTTTACTGCCAGTTCTTCGTCCTCAACGATCAGGATTTTCATGGGTATGCGTTTTTGATTAGTGGAATACTCACTTTGAAGCAATCGCCGTCCCCGTTGATCACCACGCCGGGTTGGTTGAGCAGTTGGTATTTGGTGGCAATGTTGCTCAATCCGATCTTACTCGGCGGCACTTGCAGGTTCTTTTCCTGCCGGTTGTTGCGAACGGTCAGCCAACCCTTCTGGTTGGTGAAAATCCGGATTTGCAGGGGTTGCTCCCGCAGGATCACGTTGTGCTTGACGGCATTTTCCACCAACAGCTGGAGCGTCAGGGGGGGCAGCAGGTACGTTTCGTACTGGGCGTGGATGGCCACGTCCAGCTCGATGCCGTCGCCGTAGCGGGTTTTGAGCAAGTGAAAATACGAGCGGATGAACTGCAGTTCCGTGGTCAGGTCGGTCAGGTCGCTTTCGTTGTTGCGCAACAGGTAGCGGTACACCTTGCTGAGTTCATCCAGGAATACCCCCGCCCGTTCGGGGTCGTCGCTGATGAGGGAAGAAAGGGAATTGAGGCTGTTAAAAAGGAAGTGCGGATTCACCTGGTTTTTGAGGCTTTCGAACTGGCTTTGCAGGTTAACTTTCCGCAGTTCTTCGGCTTCCTGGAGGCTTTTCTGCCAATTCTCCGCCACGTAGATTCCCTCGAAAATGATGGTTAGTACCAGGTTGGTCAGAAACCCGAACAACAGGGCGTTCCAGAAACGACCCTGATTCGACGGATATTGCCACCAGCCCAGTTGGTGGTAGCTGATGGCCAACGTACTCAACAAGACCACCGTGATGGCCAGGAAGGTGGTCAGGGAGAGGACGAGCCGGTTGAGGGTATGCTTGTAGGAAGGAATTTTTTCGCGCAGCCGTACCGCCACCCATCCGCACAGCAGCCAACTGATCGAAAGGATGATGGTTGCCACCAGGGTAGTGCCCATCAACCGCCCATAGTTAGCGAAGTACGCTTCTCCCAACAGCAGGTAATTGGTCAGGCCAACCACCAGCGGAATTGAAACCGCCATCACGGTCAGGTCTTTCTGCGTATAGGCGAGGAACTTCGGTTTCATCGTATCAGCGGGATAATCACCGTGAACTCCTTTTCGTTCTCCCGCACGCGGATGTCGGGTTGGTTCAAGAGTTTGTACCGGAGGGCGATGTTGTTGAGCCCCACCCGGTCCGACTGCACCTTGAGGGTCTTTCGCTGCAAGTTGTTGCGCACGATCAGTTGGTGTTCTTCGTTGGTGCTGATTGCGATCCGCAGGGGTTGTTCCTTCAGGATCACGTTGTGCTTCACCGCGTTTTCGATCAGCAGTTGCAAGGTCAGCGGCGGCAGCCGGTAGTCCAGGTGCCGTTCCTCAACGGCCAACTCCCAGTGAATCCCTTCCCGGTACCGGGTTTTGAGCAAGTGGAAGTACGAGCGGATGAACTGCAGTTCCGTGGTCAGGTTGATCAGTTCCTGCTCGTTGCTCTTCAACAAGTACCGGTACACGCGCGAGAGTTCATCCACGAACTGCTCGGCCTGCTCGGTGTCGTCGGCAATCAGCGAGGAGAGTGAATTGAGGCTGTTGAAGAGAAAGTGCGGGTTTACCTGGTTCTTGAGCGCGTCGAATTTGGCCTGCCACTGGATTTTCAGCAGGGTTTCCTTTTCCTCGTAAGTCTTTCTCCACTGTTGAAATACGTATACTCCCTCGTAAATGCCCAGGTAGAGGCAGTGGTAGAACAGTTGGATGCCGGTTGTTTCGGTGTAGTCCAGCAAGTCGGGAAACCGCCACTGCCCGCCGCCCAGCAGAAGGTGTCCGGCAAAGCGCATCAGGTACGCCAGGTTCACCAACACCAGCAGGGCCCACGTCAGGAGGGCAAGCCTGGTCCTGGTGCGGGGTAGCCCCGGAAAACGCTGCTGGATCTTGCCCGCGGTCCAGCGGGCCAGCTGCCAACCCAGGAAGCCCGCGCTTAAACCCACCACCGCGTAGCGCAGCCTTTCCTCCCCGGAAGCGTTCAAAAGAACCCGCAACCGGAAGAACACCATCCCGGACACGAAAAGCGCCAAGGGTCCGAAAATACGCAGCCGGGTATCGTTGAAAGAAGCCACTAGGCACCGGGTTTGATGAGACCAGCGAACACCAGGCAGCCAGCGGGACATTGCGCCACCCGGGGGGCGTGCCGCGGGGGCAAGCCGCATCTGGTCACCCGATTCAGTTCGCCTACCCGATCAGACGGCACGCTCAAATGCTGCATGGCTAATTTTTTCGTTCGTTGGACCGTACCCATCAAGTTACTCCGCGGCGGGGTCTGCTTCAACCAAGACCGGACGGTTTGTTGCCAATCGA
>JACMKY010000653.1 GCA_014379925.1 Cytophagales bacterium
GGTCGATGACCGAAGGGTCATCTTCCTCAGCGTTTTCCGGGATGTCTTCCGATCGGTAAATCAGCAACGCCTCCTCCGTTTCGTATTCCACGGGCTGGTCGCGGAGACTCGGGTGGATCTTCTTCATCGGCAAGGACAACCCGATGTATTCGAAAATATACTGGGCTACGTTGATGCGTGGCGTATCGCGGACAATTACCTCGATTTCGTCGGTCAATTCGCGGTTTTCCTCTCCGTACTTCAGAATCAGCGACTGATTGACCTCGATGGGATGAGTAAAGGGCTCCAGACTCCGGTCGCAAACGAGTTCCACCGAACCCACCACGTGAAAGTGCAGGTGGAGCAAGGTCGCTGATTTGTCAAGCAACAGTTCTACCCGGAAATGGCCCTTCTTCAACAGGTCCTGCTCGAAGTCGGCAAAGAACGAATCACCCGACTCAAACGCGTACCGATGCTGTTTGTTACCCAGTTTGAAGATGTCAATGTTATACTTCAGTATTTCTTTCACCTTCAGTGTCAATGGAAGAGCGCAAATCTAGCACATATTTCCAACTTACAAAAGCGCTGGTGCCAAGTTTTCGGCGGCCCACCTGGCCGCCGTGGGCCGTCCGCCGGGCGGGGCACCGGATGGAAATGGTCCGTGGCTTCCCGCCGGGCGGTACCCCCGCCGTTTCTCCCGGCCGGCCGGGGTCGATTTGCCCACGGATATTACTTAACTAAGGATTCTCCCAAACGGCTTTCCACGGAACGGGGATAATAGCTTAATTTTGAAAACACAAACCGAAAGCGGATCGTGGTACCAACCCGACCTCGCTTGCCATTTGAGTCCGATTCAACGCCAATGAGTCCAAAAATTTTTGCCTTTGCTTTTACTTTACCCGGTGACAACGGTATATAGGGAAGAGGCAAACGGACGACTGCTTTCAAGATCAACGCTGCCTTCATTTACCACTCTTTTACTGATTAACCCAAATGAGTCAAGCAACGGAAAACGAACGGATTGCGCTGGTGATGCTGGTGGATGACAATGACACGGATAACTTCATCAGCAAGCGAATTATTGAGATCACTAAATTCGCCCACCGGATCGAGGTGAAGAATTCGGGCAAGAGCGCACTGGAATACCTGGAAAGGGAGAAAAGCAATCCCGAGAACTTGCCCAACATCATCTTCCTCGACATCAACATGCCCATCGTGGACGGTTTTGTCTTTCTCTTTGAGTTCGATATGTTCCCGGATGAAGTAAAGGAAAAGTGCCGGGTCGTCATCCTGTCCAGTTCCGATAACAAGAAAGACATCGAGAAGATCGTCGATAACGAACACGTTGTGAAGTTCGTGACCAAGCCGTTGTCGGCGCAGGCCCTGAACGAAATCAAGCAAATCAACCTGAAAGACCGGATGCTGAAACTGTAGCATCTGCCCGGGCGACCAGATGAGCAATTCCGTCCTAGCCGATGGACCATCGACAGTTGCCGTTACCAGTTTATTGGCGAATCGCCATCCAAGAGGAATGAAACCAAGAGGAATGGAATAAAAATACAGCCTTTATTCACGCTGTTTAGCGGTCAATGCACTTTTTCAGAAGGCCAACAACTGCCTGATTTTCTCCTTCATTCGTTGCGCGGGCAGGAAGTTTCGTTCCAGGGCGGGGTTGAAAGGCACGGCTGTGTCCAGGCTTCCTGCGCGCACGACGGGTGCATCCAGAAATGTGAAGCAGTGTTCAGCAATCCAGGCGGCGATTTCCGCGCCGATTCCTCCCGTCAGGCAGTCTTCGTGAACCACCAGTACCCGACCCGTTTTCCGGACCGTTCTTTCCACCGCCGCCTTGTCCCAGGGCAGCAACGTCCGCAAGTCCAGCACCTCCGCCGATACGTCGGGCATCGCCGCCAGTAACTCACGCGCCCAATGCACGCCCATGCCGTAGGTGATCACCGAAAGGTCTTCGCCTTCGCTAACCAACCGCGCCGTTCCGATGGGCAGGGTATAGTAGTCTTCGGGAATGGGTTCACTCACGGAACGGTACAGGTATTTGTGCTCAAAGTACATCACCGGGTTGGGATCTTCAATGGCGGCGGCCAGCAAGCCTTTGGCGTCGTACGGGGAGGAGGGATACACCACTTTTAAACCGGGCGTGTGGAAGAACCACGCCTCGTTGGACTGCGAGTGAAACGGTCCGGCGGCCACGCCGGCTCCGGTAGGCATCCGCACGACCACGTCGGCGTTCTGACCCCAGCGGTAATGGCTTTTCGCCAGGTTGTTGACGATCTGGTTGAAGCCGCAGGTGACGAAGTCGGCAAACTGCATTTCGACGACGGCCTTGTAGCCTCGGATGGACAAACCCAGCCCGGCTCCCACGATGGCCGATTCGCACAGGGGCGTGTTGCGGATGCGGGCCTTGCCGAATTGCGCCGCCAACCCTTCGGTCACCTTGAAGACCCCACCGTACTCCGCAATGTCTTGTCCCATTACCACCAGGTTGGGGTATTTTTCCAGGCTTTGGCGCAACGCATCCGAAATGGCATCCACGAAGCGCCGGTCGGTTTTCTTTTCCGACGCCGGTGGGTGGACTTTTTGGTGGAATCGGGCGTACACATCTTCCTGCTCAGCCACGGTATCCGGCTCGGGTTCCGGGTAGCCAAACGCGATCCGCAAACCCTCCTCGATTTCGGCTTTGATGCCTTGCCGAATGCGCTCGGCCGCTTCCGGGGTCAACACCGCCGTTTCCAGCAGGTACTTTTCGTAGGTAGTCACTGGGTCTTTCCCGCCCCACTGTTCGAGCAAATCGGGTGGCACGTACTTGGTGCCGGACGCTTCTTCGTGGCCGCGCATCCGGAAAGTGAGCGCCTCCACCAGCACGGGGCGCGACCGTTCGCGCAGACTTTGGGCAATCTGCCGGATGGTGTCGTAGACGGCCAGCACGTTGTTGCCATCCACCTGCGCGGTTTCCAGGCCGTAGCCGATGCCCTTGTCGGTAAACTGCTCGAACCTGAACTGTTCGCTGCTGGGCGTGGAAAGACCGTAGCCGTTGTTTTCGACCAGGAAGATGACGGGCAGGTCCCACACCGCCGCCACGTTGAGGGCTTCGTGGAAATCACCTTCGCTGCTGCCGCCGTCGCCGCTGTAAACCAGCGTCACGCGGGGGTTGCCGGCCAGCACATCGGCCAGGGCAATGCCGTCGGCCACGGCCAGTTGCGGTCCCAGGTGCGAGATCATGCCCACGATGCGGTGTTCCCGGGTGCCGAAGTGAAACGAGCGGTCGCGGCCCTTGGTGAAGCCTTCCGCTTTCCCCTGGAACTGGGCGAAAAGCTGGTCCAGGGGGCATTTCCGCACGGTGAATACGCCCAGGTTGCGGTGCAGGGGCAGTACGTATTCGTCGGCCCGCAAGGCCAGGGTGGAACCCACCGCGATGGCTTCCTGCCCGATGCCCGAAAACCACTTGCTCACCCGACCCTGGCGCAGCAGGATCAGCATCTTCTCTTCGATCATCCGGGGTTTGAGCAGGGCTTCGTAGAGTTCGAGCAGCGTTTGGTCGGAATGGTCCTTCCGGTCAAAATGCACCGTGCGGGTTGCAACGGGGGTGGGAGCGGCCATGGGGCGTGGAAGTGAACGAGCGGGTAAAAATAAGCAAAAACGGCGCAAGACGGGACGACGCGGGCGAAGCCGGCTCTAGTCCCCGCCCCCGCCGCACCCGCTGTCGCCCCCGCCCGCATCGCTGCCGTCGGAGCCAGGATCACCCACCGAGGGGCCATTGCCGTAGCTGTCACCCGCCCCGCCGCCGCCAAAATTGCCCCCGCCGAAGCCAGCGGCGGCCACGGCGGCGGTAGCGGTCCCGAAACTGTCGCCGCCAGCGTACGAATCGGTGGAATGATGGGTAGCAGTTACCGGGTTCTGGGTATGCCGGGCGCGCTGGCTTTGCTTGAATAACCAACGCACCAGCCACCCGAATCCGGCCAGACCCAGGGCAACGACTCCGAAGGTAATCCAGCCCGTTCGGGAAAGCCCGAGTCCTGCGTACGTACATCCCCACAAACCCAGCCCGGTCAACAGAACCATCCCGACGGAACGCAGGAAAGGAGTGTGCCGTTTCGGAACCAGCCCGGAGTGCCCCTCGCCGGACCGCTTCCGCCGCGGCGCCGGGCCGAACCGTTGGGCGGCGGAGGGCCAGATGTCGGCGGGTGGTTCGATGCCGAAAAATTCCCGGTAGGACTGGATGGTGCGTTCGTACCAGCCGCGGAACTTGTGGTCTTCCCGTTCGCCGCCGACGGTGGGTACGTGGTGCAGTGGCCGGCCCAGCACTTCCCCGCAGAGTTCTTCCCAGTACGACTGGGTGTAGGTCAGGTGCAGGTGCCAGGCCTGGTCCACTTCCTCGGAAGGAGTAACTGGGTGGGAAGCGCTGACGGCCAGGAAAAGAAAGCGTTTGTATTCCTCCACCACCCGTTTGGCGTAGGTTGGCGACCAGCCATTGTAGTGGGCGAGTCGTTTGGAAAAAGGGAAGGATACGTCGGGAAGGTCGAGTTCAAGCTGCCAAAGTCGTTCGAAAAGCAGTTTTTGCGTTAGGTTCACGGTAAGGATTGGGTTTGGTGGACTGCCGGAATAGAACAGATCGCGAAAAAAGGTAAACAATCGTTTTCACTTTCGCAAACGGGCGGGGATATAAGGGCGGATTGTTAGTTTTGCGGTTCAGACCTTACGCGTAAATCATGCCCGGCCGAAGAACCAACGCCCTCCTGGTCATCGATGTCCAGTACGACTTTTGTCATCCCAACGGCGCGCTCTACGTGCCCGGTGCCGAAGCCGACGTGCGCCGGCTGGCCGGCTTCATCCGGGCCAACGCCAAACGGATCGATCACATCACCGTGACGCTGGACACGCACCCCGTGCACGACATCTCACACCCGCAGTTTTGGGAGGATGCCGTCGGCCACTCCCCCGCACCCTTCACGCCGATCGCGCTCGCGGAGGTGGCAGCGGGAAAGTGGCGGGCCCGGAATCACCCGACGGAGGCCATTCGATACCTTACCCAACTGGAAGCGCAGGGACAGTTCCCGCATTTGATCTGGCCGGAGCACTGCCTGCAAGGCTCGCGCGGCGCGGCGTTGGACGACACGTTGATGGACGCCTTGCTCGCCTGGTCGCGGTTGGGAAACGATTACCGGGCAGTCATCAAGGGAACGAACCCGCTCACCGAGCACTTCGGCATTTTTCGGGCGCAGGTGCCGATTGCCGACGCGCCCGAAACGCAACTCAACCAGGGTCTGATCGATGCGCTGAACCAGTACGAAACCGTGTACCTGGCCGGGGAAGCCCGTTCGCACTGCGTGGCGACCAGCCTGCAACAGGCCCTGCAATTCGCTCCCGAACTGGCGGCCAAGATGGTGATTCTCGAAGATGCCATGGCCGACGTGACGGGCCTGGGCCACCTGGGAGAGCCCATCTACGAGGCGGCCAGGCAACGCGGCGTCCGGTTTGCCACGACCGAGGAAGTGGTACGTGATGAGGGTTGAGTGATGAATTGAAAAAATCATCGCCTAACCCACAACCCGTCAATCAACCCTCTTAACGCAATCCTTCTCCGTGTGGAAACTGATCCGCGAAAACCGGCCTTTCTTTGTTCCCTACGCTTGCCTGCTGGTCATCCTGGGGATGGTGCAGTTGGTGTACGACCGGACAACCCTGTTCTTGTTCGTTAATTCGCACCATACGCGGGAGAGCGACCTTTTCTTCCGGTACTTTACCAACGTGGGCGACGGGGTGTTTTACGTGATCCTTGCGTTGGGATTGTTGTTTGTGCAGTACCGTTACGCACTGGCCGCCGTGTTTTGTTTCGTCCTCACCGGATTAGCGGCGCAGCTGCTCAAGCGTTTCGTGTTTACCGAAGCCCTGCGTCCTTCCCGATTCTACGAGAACAGCGACGTGACCTGGCGCGCGGTGGAGGGTGTTCAACTCTACGGCAACCACAGTTTCCCCTCGGGCCACGCCACCACGGCATTTTCGCTCTTTTGTCTGTTGGCGTTGATCACCAAGCCCAAGCGCTGGGGTTACGGGTTTGTCATCCTGGCCTTCTGGACGAGTTATTCGCGCGTATACCTGGCGCAGCACTTCGTGGGCGATGTGTACTTCGGCTCGCTGCTGGGCGTCTTGCTTACCCTGCTGACGGCCAGCGGACTGCTCGGGTATTTGGAAACCACACCGAAACCGTGGCACGACCAGCGGCTCCGGTGGAGAAGGCGACAACCGACGGCGGGCAACGGCCCGGCAAAAGCAGCCGGCGATCAACCGTAGGCAAGGAAAAAATGCCCCCGGGAAACGCCTTCGGGGCGCGAAGGGCCCGGCCGGAAGAACGGAAACCGACCGAAGCCGGCCGCGAAGCGTACGCCCACCGTTGCGGGAAGCGGGGTGCCGCCCGTCGTTGAGTGGCAGACCACCTCAAGGGAAAAAAGCACGACTAACCCGGTCGATAATCAAAAGAAATATCTAAATGCGCGTATTTTAAATGTCATTTTTTTCCTCTTTATTCGACCTTTCTTTTCCATTCTAATCCTTCGCTTTTCTCCAATGAAAAAACCGCTACTCTTTACCCTCGTCCCCTTGTTCCACCTTTACCTGGAACCAGTCGCCCGGTACGTCAGCGACTCTAAGCTGTCTCTCCGTCAGTAGCCAGCCAGAAACCGAGCGGTTATTAATCCCTTACCCAAGACCCGGCGACGGCGGTTTTGGAGGAATAAGTACGTAATCTGAAACAATCTACCCGCACCAACCTGACTGTTTGATTGATCGTGCCTTGCGCAACTTACTTCGTTGCAATGCAATAACGCTGCGTAGGACTTACCCCTGCTCAATAATGATAGCCCGATTCTAACCCCTTACTTTTTCGTACTATGCTGAAAAAGCGGATCCGGCAACGTACCCGATCAGACGTACGAGAACCAAACGAATTCCACCCTTCTTTTCACCGTTACGCTCACGGTTACCAACGGCGTAGGCTGTGCCAGATCCGTTCGGAAAACCATCACCGTGCAACCTACGCCCTGCGGGGAGCGGATTCAGATGCCGAATGCCTTTACCCCCAACGGCGATGGTTTGAATGACGCTTTCCGCCCGGTCCTGGTGGCCTACAACACTTACCTGCTGCGGGTATTCAACCGGTGGGGACAGGAGGTCTTCCGCAGTGAAAACCCGGAAAAAGGTTGGGACGGCAAGCGGAATGACGGAAAACTGTTTGGCGAGGATACGTACGTTTACAAGATTATCTACACCTGCCGGCCCAACCAGACGCAAACC
>JACMKY010000654.1 GCA_014379925.1 Cytophagales bacterium
GTAGTACTGTTAGTGAGTGAAGGTGAACGGGTACGTTGATTGAGCGTCTAATTGACCCGAATCGGGGTTTAGTCGGCCCGCAAATAGTGGACCCGTCCTACGCCAGGACGATGGTGGCGCCTCGCATTCCAGTTTCTCGACCGCCCCGACTGGGCGTCCCCGACTGGGCGTCCCCGACGGGCGGCGGCGGTCGCCAGGTCTTTGCTCAGGCAGTTACGGGGTAGAGGGTAGCCCGGTGACCAGCCCACTCACCCACCCGACTTCTGCTTCCCGTGGTATCCTTCGCTTTTCACGCGCCGCACGTGCGCCCGATAGGCTTCCGGTCCGTGGGACCCGACGATTTCGGCGATGACTTCCAACGGCAAGGCTTCCGCTTTCAAGAAATTGATGCAACTCTTCCCGCAATTCAGTTGCTTGCCGCTGGCGTCGAGCTTGACCTTGAGTTCCGGAAAGACGTAGAGTGGCGTCAGGTACAGGCTGACGTAGTTTTTCTGATTGGCCAGGGCGACGTACGATTCGTCACCGGCTTTAAAAGTCAGCAACTTGGCTCCGACGCCCTCCGTATAGCCGGCCGGCATACTCTCCCGCACCACCTGCCACACCTTTTCAACTGCGCTTCTCCGGTCGGGTGGCAAGGCGGCGAGGTATTCTTCGTACGCACCCATTGATTCTTTCATAATAGACGGTTTTGTAATTCGTTGGCCGGTTTACTCAGAAATTCATTCAACATCCCATTTCAGCTGCCCACTTGCCGGAGCGAATTGACTGGAGGCGATCGTTGAGCAGTGGTTACAACGGAAGACAAGCGTTAGCCGCACTGTAAATTTTTCGTCGTCAAGCGCGGAAGAAAAACGCTGGTAGTCTCCGGCCAAACAGTGCCTATCGTTCCATTATGAAAGAGAAGCTAAAATAGTAAGTTTTTACCTTACGATACTATTTTTATGCGTACCAAACACCTTCTGAAATTAATTTATTTCGTCCGCCTATATTGATCTGGTAATTTCCGTTTGTTAATGCTCCGTCAAGGTATAAATACGATTTTCTTCCCATTTGAAATCCTTGCTCCACAGTTGCTTTCAGGTTGTTGCGCTCATAAGTCAAAAGATAGGCTAAAAGGCAGCCGTTTGCACTACCGGTTGCTGCGTCTTCGGACAGTTTATTGTTTTCAATCAACAACATTCTTGTATTGTAGCTGTTTTCTGTTTCGTAGGTTTCTTTGGTGAAGAAGAACAAGGAGGTGGAGTGACCAGTTAAGCTATTCGTTCGGTAGCTATCGCGGGCAAGCAGAAAGTCTTTAAATGACTCGTAGTTAAGTGCAAGGTCTTCGATAGAAGCCAAGCTTTTAAGCGGAATTATGATGTAAGGAAGTCCCGTGCTTATTTCCTGGATAGGAAGTGATGTATCAATGTTGTCAAGCTTGATTTTCAGACCTTCTGCAATCTCTTCCCCAGTGAATACACGTCCAAATTCAGGCTGCGCCTGACGCATGTAGAAGACACTTTCATCCAAGTTAGCCGGTTCTGGAATTGTAATTTCTACGTCGCTGTGAGCCAGTTCTAAAATCAATTTATTGCCGACTTCAGGGAAGATAAATTTAGCAATAATGTAGCTTGTTCCAATCGAAGGATGGCCGGCAAATGGGACCTCGTGCTCCGGAGTGAATATTCGAACAACGAATCGAAGATTGTCTTTGATTTGTTTAATAAAAGTTGTTTCGGCAAAGTTTATCTCCCGGGCAATTTGTTGCATTTTTTTTTCCGAGAGCCGATTTTCTAAATCTATAAAAACGCCTAATTGATTACCCTCGTATTTAGTCGTGGCGAAAACATCAACAATAAAAAATTTTATTTCTTCCATTAAGGTAAATAAAAAGTTGTGCTTCTGAAGACAATCGAACCAAGTACACTTTAATGACCTTTTCACCTCCCCGCCAGTGTGTTCATTTGCCGTGCCTTGTTGGAATCACAAGACCGACCTCTCAGGCATTTGCACCCGTAAAGTCGTCAGTCACGAGCCCGGCAAACCATTACGGATCAAAATGGGTACGGCCCCGCGGATGTTGCTACCTACGACAAGGGCACTGGATTGGAATAGGCGAAGCTTCTGCCAAAAGGCTTCGCAGGCTTGCGGACAATGCGCCCGCAAGCCTGCGCCAACCAGCCGCCATGAGATGGGCCCTGGTCAGTTATTTGCCTTTTGGCGGCCGCTTCGCCGACCACGTGCCCGTTGCCAGCCCGCTCGCATCCAACTTGCCCTTCATCGTCTCTCCCTCGACCGTTCCCGAGTAATTCATGACGACGTCCGAGCCTTGCGCGTTGACGGTGAAGGAAAACGCGATTTCGTTTCCTTTCACCGTTCCCGTGACCGGCGCCTCCCCGAGTTGGCCCTTGTACTGGCCAGTGAGTTTTTCGCCTGCCTGCTGGAAAGTAAAGGTTGGGGAGCCGGACCCGACCGAGGTCTCGACGCTGAAGAGCCAGTTGCCGCTCACGTCGGCTTTGACGTCATTCGTTGGGGGAGTGGCCGACAGTGCGGCAAAAGCCAGCAGAGCAACCAGGGCCAGCGTGGGCCAGGAATGTTTTTTAGGTGTGTTCATCGTCGAATGGATTGAACCGAATTGGTTTTGTAAAAGCAGCGGGCAACCGGATTTACCGCAAGCGTCCGCAATGAGCTGATGCGGGGATGGCGCTCGATGCCTCCCACGGGCCCGGTTTACTCGAACGCCCCGGCCCCGGCTTCGGCCACCGCGTGATCCTGGTCGCCCGAGCCGCCACTGACTCCAATTGCTCCCACTACCTTGTCATCCCGCTTCAGGGGAATGCCGCCGGCAAAGATCATGATCCGGCCGTCGTTGGAAGCGTGGATGCCGAAGAACTGGCCTCCGGACTGACTGTGCGTGGCCAGGTCCTGCGTCGTGATGTCGAAAGCGCGCGCAGTGTACGCCTTCTTGATCGAGATGTCGATGCTGCCGAGCCACGCCCCGTCCATGCGCACGTGGGCGACCAGGTTCCCGCCCGCATCGGCGACGGCGATGTTCATCGGTTGACCGATCTCCGCCGCCTTCTTTTCGGCGGCCGCAATAATTGCCCTGGCGTTTTCTAATGTGACCATGTTTTGTTTAGTTTAGTTTTGATTTTAGGACTTTCGCTTTTTTGATTGAAGGGTGATGATTGTCGCCCGCACTCCGCGTCGTTTCCCATCGGGATTGGCATCGCCCCGTCCGTTGCCTTGCGTTCACCAAAGGCGGTGCCGGGCGGCAGTTTTGGGGCTCGCAACGCATGGTCATCCGGCGGCATTCAGGCTTGAGCACGGGCAAAAGTAACGGATTAAACCACGCAACCCAACACTATTTGGCGGGCACCGCGCATTTTTACCGGGTAGGATACGAAACAGCTTTCGCGGCAATCTGCCCTTCGGGTGCCGCCGTTGGCGAACGCACTGACCACCGAACCGGTACCGTCGTTTGGTCGTATCGAAAAGGGGTTCGGGGGACGTGCTCGATCCGAGCGGGCACCAAGTGGTCATTGTGCGGGGGAGACCAAGTAATCCGTTCGTTTAGGGGCAACCGTCAGAAGCGGTTGGCGTTCATTATTGGAGGCGGTTCCCGCCGGGATACAAACCACGCATTCGTGTAAACCACTGCTTAACCCATTTTAATTTGAAACGCGTCGCTACGATCGATGTTACCCGCGGCCTGGTCATGGTCATCATGGCGCTGGACCACGTCCGGGATTTGCTGCATACGCCGGCCCTCACCCAGGACCCCACCGACCTGACAACGGCCACGGCACCGGTTTTTCTGACGCGCTGGATTACCCACTTCTGCGCACCAACGTTCGTGTTTTTGTCGGGTACGTCCGCCTACTTATCCCTCCGGAAACGGAACGCCCCGGAAGCCCGACCGGCCCGCTGGTTTCTGCTCAAACGCGGTTTGGTGTTGATCGGTCTGGAAGTGACGCTGATCAACTTTGCCTTCTGGACGGATGGACAATTCCGGTCACTGCTGCTCCAGGTCATTTTCGTGATCGGTGGCGGTTTGGTGCTGCTGTCGGGGCTGGCCCGTTTGCCAATCCGCTGGTTGGGGATCGCCGGGTTGGGCATCATTTTTCTGCACGACCTGTTGGGGCTGGTTCCCGCCTTCACCAATCCGGCCGCCCGGTTGGGCTGGGCGATCCTGTTCAGGGTAGATTTGCTGCGGTTCGATTCCGGCTTTACGCTGCTGATTGGTTATCCACTGATCCCCTGGTTTGGCATAATGCTGGCAGGATTTGCCTGCGGTCCCGGGTTCGGGTTGCCCACGGCGCCGCGCCGCAAACGGCTGTTGCAACTCGGTCTGGGTTCACTGGGACTATTTTTGGTCGTGCGGGCCATCAATGGCTACGGGGACGCCGTTCCCTGGTCGGCGCAGAAAAACACCTTGTTCACCGTCCTCTCCTTTCTCAACGTGAGCAAATACCCACCCTCGCTGCTCTACGCGGCCGTCATGCTGGGCGGCATGTTTCTGCTGTTATGGCTGGCCGACGGGGCCAGTTCGGTCGTCACCCGCGTACTGACCGTATACGGCAAAGTACCGCTGTTTTATTACCTCATTCACTGGTACTTGGTGAAGGCAGCGATGATCGGGATGGTGTTGTGGCAGGGCTATCGGCTAGCCGACATGCCGATTGGCCCCCTGAGCTTTGGCCGACCACCCGGAGCCGGGGTGTCGCTGCCGGTGGTGTACGTGGTCTGGTTTGGTTTGGTAGTGGTGCTCTATCCCCTCTGCCGCTGGTACGGCCGCTATAAGTCGCTACACCCGGAAATTGGGTGGTTGCGGTATATCTGATATCCGGATGGGCGCTACCCGAGTCGTACCAAATGGATTTGTATCCGTCAGGTCTGAACGTGAACGGCTTCCCGGTTGAACCGGAATTGGTCATATCCCAACGCCTCTCAGCGGGTCTGCGCTCCCGGGTTTGTTCCGGCCGCGTACCACAGGGCAGCAACGGCTTTTTGATGCTTCGCCCGCAACTCCTCCAGCTTGAGCTGTAAATCGATCAACTTGGTTTCCCGGCTATTGACCAAGAACAGGGAGCTTTCGCCTATATCGAACTTTTGCTGCTCTGCCTCTAGCAGGGTGCGCTGATTGGCGACGGTCTGCTGTTGCACGGTGATCTGGCCTTCCAGCGCTTTCAGTTCATTCCAGGCGACCTCCACCTCATTGGTGATGTTCCGTCCGGTCTGCTGCCGTTCCAGTTCAACCTGCTGGGTTTGGAGTTGAACTTGCCGGAGTTTTCCGCGCTCTTTACGCAGAAACAGCGGAAAGGTCAGGTCCACGCCGATCTTGTAGTTGTCGGCCCGAAAAGCGTAGTCGCTCGCCCAGTCGTACCCCGGTCCCGGCAGCGGTGGACGACTTAGTACATTGGCATTCAGCGTAATCTGTGGTTGTAACAACGACCGCTGGAATCGCTCTTCCATGGCTAACTGACGTCCTTTCGTGGTTAATTTCAGCAATTCCGGGTGTTGTTCGGCGGCCCGGCGGAGCAGGTTCTGAAGCGTCGTTTCGTCGATTTGATCAATGGGAGCCGACTGCGGTACCACCGTCGCGGGCATGTCTACGGGTTGGGGTGCACCACCTGCTTCATCGCTGTTCCACAAAAAGACCGTCAGACGCAAACGGGCATTCTGCAAGTCCACCTCCGTCTGCTGAAGTTGCACGAGTCGTTCCTGGGCCGTGATGAGCGCTTCTGTCGTGTCAATGATTGCAGCATCGCCCAGCAACGCCCGCTCCCGCACCGCCCCAAACCGGGTGTCGGCCAATTGATATCCTTCCCTGAGCAGTCGATACTGCTGATGGGCCAGGTACCATTCCCAATACGTGTTGGCCGCATTGTAAAGCGTTTGGTTGATCAGCTTCAACCGGTCTGCATCGGCCAAACGAACGGCCAGTTGGGCCTGGCGCAACGCGTTGCGTCGGGCATCGATTAGTAGTCCCTGCCCAATCGGCACCCGCACGCCCACGGCCGCCAGCCCCGACGAGGGTACGCTTTCCTCCGGGTTGAGGTATTCTCCCCGGTTCTGGTCGTACGTTATCTTTACCTCAAGGCCACCGGGCAGGATGGGCACCGCCACCCCAGACTGCCATTTGTCGTAATACAGGCTCTTTCCGAATTCCTTACGGTCATAAACCGAAAACAGCTTCGGGTCAAAAGCCCCCCGTGCCTGCGTGACTTCCTGTTGCGCTTCGCTACTCAACAATGCCGCCTGCCGAACAATCGGGTGATACCCGGAGACGACCTGGTAAAAATCGGCGGCCGAGAAAACAGTCGTGTCGGCGGGTGGCGCAGTGGTAGGCTGAGCGCTCACTACCAGCGATAACTGGCCGGTAAGCAACAACCCAATACCGAACACTACTTTCCTCATTTCTGGTTTCCCTCTTTTGGTTCCCGCTGCAAACTCGCCGGGAAGCCGTTCAGTTGTCGCCACAGTTCGTACCATACCGGTACGTCGTCGAGCATTACCCAGCCAAACACGCCGGAGCCGACGCGCAATTGCGGCGGCCAGGGTTGGTCATCTTTTTGCATTTTTGGCTTGATCAGCAGCCGGTACTTGCCGTCAACACTACTGATAGCGTCAATCACGGCTACCTCACCCCCGAATGTCCCGACCGCTACCGACGGCCAGCCCGAAAACTGAATGGCTGGCCACCCGTCGAACTGGAGCCGCACGGGCCGCCCCTGTCCGATCAGCGGCACGTCCATCGCCCGCACGTAGAGCTCAACGGCAAGGGCGGGGGTGGTGGGCTGGAGGGTGGCGATCGCCTCGCCCTCTTTGATGGTTTCGCCGATACCGGCCTTGAACGACCGCACCAGGTAACCATCCTGCGGTGCCCGGACCACGTACAACCCACGCCGGACGTCCACGCTGCTGATCTTATTTTGCAACTTGGCAATTTCTCCCCCGGCTTCGGCCAGATACGACGCGGCCGAACTCTGGTCGGACTGCGCTTTGGCCAGTTTTTCCCGGAAGTCCGCTTCGATGGTGGTCAGGTCGAGCCAGGCGTTGATTAATTCCTGCTGCGAAACGTTCAGTTTGTTCTCCTGTGAAATCACTTTGGCCTGGTCTTCCTGCACTTTCAGTCGGCGCGATTCGAGGTCAGTGAGCGAGAAGAGGCCGTTTTTGTGGCCTTTCTCGAAGCGGTCGAGCCGGTCGAGCGCGATCTGGTAGTTTTTTTGGACGGCCACTAAGTCCGCCTGGTCAGCCTTTACCTTAAACTCGCTTTGTTTCACTTTATTTCGGGCGGCCTCGAGTTTTACCTTCAACCCGGCTTGGAGGGCAGCAATCTGCCGATCCAACGCCCGAATCTTCGCTCCGGTCGCTTCACGCGTGCCCCGCTTGGCCCCCAATTGTTCGTCGAGCCGCTGGGATAGGTTAGGGTCGAAGTACTCGTCTTTAATGTCGGAGATGACCAACAACGTATCGCCTTTTTTGACGAGTTGCCCTTCCTGCACGTTCCAGCGTTCGATGCGACCCGCAATGGCGTTCTGTACCGTCTGGGAGCGGTCCTGGGGCGTGAGCGCCGTGAGCGATCCCTCGCCGTTGATATTCTGCTGCCAGGGTAAAAACAGTACGACGGTGCTGATGAGTAACAGCACCAGCATCCAGCGACCCAGCCGTCGACCCGCGTTAGGTTGCGGCAAGGTGCGCAGCGTTTTGAGCGGATAATCTTTGAACAGCCGTTCGTCTACCCGCTGATTCGATAAGTTAAGCATGGGAAGCGGTGCCGGTTTCCAAGGGTAAATCCGTTACGTTGGCAATCTTCTCGACGGCGGTCAGCATATCAAACACCGTATCAATGCCCGAGATCAGCTTTTCCACCGAACTCGTAATCAGGACGATCACCAGTTCCGCCGCCACGAATTGCCCCAGCGTCATCTCGCGCCCAACCACCAGGGCCGTCCCCAGAATCAACAGCCCACCCGTTACCAATATCTTAAACGCGACGGCACTGTAGAAGAACCGCTTCAAGACCCGGAAGTGCTCATTGCGATGAAATAAGTAGCTGGCCACCAGCTCGTCCGTGTGGTCAATCGGCTCCAGGACGTCGCCCTGGAGACGGTGCATCGGCAGATCGCGGGCGAAGTCTTCCAGCCAGGCCACCAGTTTGTACTTGTACTTCGACTCACTCAGGCTGGTGCGTAGCCCACGGGGGCCGTAGTACCAACTGATTCCGACGATGGCCAGCATCGTAAACAGGCCGAACCCCAGAAACACCGGGTGATAAAACGACAGCAGGATAATACCGAACAGAATTTGCACCGCCGCCCCCGTCAGGTCGATGAGCAACTTGGGAAGGCCCTTCTGGATGGTCATTACGTCGAAGAAGCGGTTCATCAACTCGGGCGCGTCGTAAGCCGATAGCGCCTTTGGCTGGATACGGGGCAGCCGGTACGTAAATTCGAAAGCCGCCTTGGCAAAAATTCGCTGCTGGACAATTTCGACCAGCGTCATCTGCCCCACCAACAGCAAACCGGTACCCAACACACCCAGCACGACTATGCCAATCAGCACGTATACCGAGCTAAATACCAGCCCACCCGCCACCAGATTAAACACGGCCTGAATGCCGAGCGGTAACGACAGGCTGATCAACCCCGTCACCAGCGCGTACAGATAAATGTAGCCAATGTCTTTTTTTTCGGTTCCCAGCAGCCTGATCAGCCGCTGCGTGGGTGATGGAGGCGGTAGTTGGGGCGTATCTTCAATTGTCATAACGGCATTTCTTAACAAATATGATAGTAATACTATTATTCTTGCAAACATAACTTTTATTACCGAAAGTTTGTTTCTTTGCTGAATAATTTTCCGTCAACGATAGTTACCCCCGACAAATGGAATACACGGTATTGGTGCGGATGAACGAGAAGTTGTTTCTGCGGGATCCCGAAAGCTCAGCATTGGGTCGCCGGATTGTCCGGCAGGGAATTTTATTGGTGACCGATATCGGCTTTGAAGAGATGACGTTCCGCAAACTGGCCGAGCGCATCAGCACCAAGGAGGCCAGTATATACCGCTATTTTGAGAACAAACACCGGTTATTGGTATACCTGGTAGCTTGGTACTGGCAGTGGCTGGAGTACCAGGTGGTGTTCCAGACCAACAACCTGACCGATCCAAGGGAAAAGCTGGAGCGGATTCTGAAGCTCATGCTGCTGAAAGACTTCGCGCAACCCAACGCTTCGTCTGCTGCCGACGAAATGGACGTTGCCGCCTTGCACCGCATCGTTATTCGCGAAGCCAGTAAAGCGTACCTGACTCACCACATCACGGAAGACAACCGGCATCAACTTTTCAAACCCTACAAAGACTTGTGCGGTCGCATTGCTGGCATTATATTGGAATACCGGCCGGATTACCCATACGCCCGGTCGCGGGCCAGTTCGATCATCGAGACCGCCCACTACCAGGCTTTCTTTATGCAATACCTTCCTTCGCTGACTGACTTTGGCACCGGGTCGGGTGGGCAGCTTGGAAACGAAGATCGCTTATTGAGCTTCCTTCGGCATCTGTTGTTCTCGTCGCTGGAAACCGCCACCCTCTCAACTTCACGCTAGCCTCCGAAGCCCGCCGGACTTTTACCGCGTTGACTTAACGGCTCATTTTTCAGACTGCCATTTTTATGGCCAACAATCAAAGGTTTATACGCCAGTTGTGGCTTTACGCATCTGGTCTGACTACGCATCGGCAACCTACAACAGCCCGGCAATCTCATCGGCAAACCGTTCCACCTCGGCTTCGCTGTTGTAATAATGCACCGAGGCCCGCAC
>JACMKY010000655.1 GCA_014379925.1 Cytophagales bacterium
ACGATGGCCTGCCAAAAGGAGGAATACCTCAAAGGTATTGACCAAGCCACCTTATTCGCACCGCCTACCGCAGCTGAGCTTGCTGCTGTGCGCGCCGATTGGCAAGCGCGAACGCTACCACCGACTGCTTACCAGGAAGAGCAGCGCATTACCCTACCGCAAGGGGCCGTATTGCATTTTGTGTCGTACCGGGTAGGCCTCCACAAAGCGTATGGGGCTGTCCTCCTTCCGTCGGCTGCCTCGGGCCTGCCGGTGCACGTGCTTATCAATGGATTTGACCTTAACAACCAGGTTAATACCGTCAATTTGGTACAAAGCCCGCCAGGTAATGGCGGCCCTGAACCGCCTGTTCTGGTTATCCCTGCTCTGCCCGGACAATCGCTAGCAATCACGGCAAACGGGCAAACCTATACCAGCGCGGTTTCGGAGGCGTCATTCAATAGCGCTTTCGATGGGGCCGCCGATGACGCGCTCGCCCTGCTCAACTGCGTGTTAACGAACTTTCCGCAAACGGATGCAAGCCGTATTGGTGTTAGGGGGGGAAGCCGTGGGGGAACGGTTGCCCTGCTGATGGCGGAACGGGACAGGCGCATCAAGCGGGTGGTGAGCGTTGTAGGCCCGACCAATTTGTTGCAGCTAACTCAGTCGCATCAGCAAGACCCAACCTACCAGTTTCAGTTCTTGCAGGCGTTGAAAAGCGGACAAGAGACGATTGCCCAAGCGCGGCAGCGGTTATTAGCCAGCTCGCCGGTGTATTTCTGCGAGACGTTACCCCTGACGCAAACACACTTTGGGGCCGAGGATAAGATCGTGCCCCCTCAACAAGGAGAGCAGCTCCAGGCCCGACTTCAAGCCATGGGACTAGCTGGCCAGTTGGAGTATTATGTATACGCTGGTCGCACCCACACGACAGTAGCCAGCAACAACCCGAGCTTTACCAGTAGAATCGACGCCTTTTTACAGGCGCTGTGAAACATTTCAGGTAGTCGCCACACTACCTAAAGACACGCAGAGCAGCGTTTCGGCAACGTGGCTGCTCGGTACGCGCTCAAGAATGGTGCGGACGGGTTTAGTATTTTTTTGGGAGACGGTGTTTACCTTGCCGGCTTTTTTTGATTAACGTCGTACCGGGCGCTATCCTCGCGGGTTGCCGGGTTGTAAACCGCCCACTATCAAAAGTTGATTTGCTGCCCACCAATCTACTTTCATACCTTTCGAGTGATTTTACTTTTTTGCGTGGCTAAGTACTGAGGCAAACCCGTCTCGTTCCGCTACCCGTTGGGGAACATTGGTCTCCGACGGAGTCCCCTAACGGGCAATCCGTCCCGCCAAAGCGTCGGCCCGGTTCTTCGAGGGAAACATTGATCAGCATTCACAACCCACCCACCCTATGCAATACCTGACTACTCCTTTTCAATCCCAGAACGCCGTTGCCCTGGCCGGAAACCCCACCGCAAACGCTTTTACCCGGGGATGGGTGCCTAACCATTGGTCTGTCCCCCCAGGGGCCGGGCTGTTGCTGGGTCTGCTGCTGTGGTGCGCCCTGCCCTTGCGGGCGCAAACTTTCCAATGGGCAAAACCTTTATCCGGCAACGTTTCTCAGAAGAAGGTGAGCGTAGACGGAACCGGCAACGTCTACGTGACGGGATCCTTCGAAGGTACCGCCACTTTCGGTTTCATTGTGATCACGCTTCCTGACTATGGATTTCCGATTCAGATACCCGTTTCATTAACCAGTGACGGGGGAAGTGACATCTTCGTGGCCAAATACAACAACACCGGCGCCCTGGTATGGGCCCGGCGAGCCGGCGGACCGGAATCCGACGCCGGGAGTGACATTGTCACCGACGCGAGTGGCAACGTCTACGTAACGGGCACCTACGAAGAACTGGCCTGGTTCCGGAAATCAGCCAACCCGGCCAACCAGGTTTTTCTCGAAAACCTCATCGATACCCGGCAGCACGCCTTCATCGTCAAATACAACGCCTCCGGCACGGCCCAGTGGGCGCGGCAGGGCAAATCCACGAACGGAACCGACCAGGGACTGGGCATTGCCGTGGAACGCTTCAGCGGCGACGTGCTCGTGACCGGTTATTTCAACGGCACCCTGGCTTTCGGCTCGGGAGGCGGTACCGTCACGCTGGCCGCCGGTGGTTTCGTGGACCTTTTCGTGGTGAAGTACGGCACCGGGGGAGGATTTCAGTGGGCCAGGAAAGCCGGCGGAACCAACTCTGCTCACGAGGTCAGGGGGGCAGCCGTCGGCGTCGATCCGTACGACGGGTACGCTTACGTGGTGGGATCGTTCGCGGGTACCGCCAACTTCGGCGGGGGCAATTCGTTGGTAACTTCCCCCTACATTTCCAACGTATTCGTTGCCAAGTACGGCCCCTCGGGCACCTTGCTCTGGACCCGGCAGGCGGGCCAGGATGCCGTCATTGACGAAGGAAGCGACGTGGACGTCGACGTAGCCGGCAGCGTCTATTTAACGGGCACTTTCAAAGGCAAAATCAAGTTCGGGGACGAGGAAATCGCGACCCCGGCGGGCGAAAACAATTTGTTCCCCGACGTGTTCATCGCCAAATACAACGGGGCCGGCACCGCCCAGTGGGCCAAGCGCGTGGGAGAAACCTTCAGCTTTTCGCCGCCCCGGATTTGCGTAGGTCCGGTAGGGGGCATTTTCCTGACGGGCAACTTCCTCGACGTGGCCACTTTTGACAACAACCAACCGGCCTCCGTCGGCGGCTCGGACGGATTCATCGCCAAGTATTACAGCACCGGGGAAGTGAACTGGGTGAAACAGGTGAGTGGCAGCAGCGACCAATACCTGACGGGCATCGGCGTGGACTACTCGGACAACGCCTACGTAGCGGGCTCTTCCTTCTCGGCGCTTTCGTTGGATGGCATTTCCCTCGAGAACGCTCCCCTCGGCAGCCACGCCTTCATTGCCAAGTTGGGTCCGCCGCCCTCAGTGAACGTGACGAATTTTACGCTCGTCAACGCCGATACCGACCTGGACGTGGGTATCCTCTTCAACTTCGGCACCGTGGACTACGCCGCCATCGGTACCACCAACATCAACATCCGGGCCAACACCTCCCCGGCCGTGGGCAGCGTGATCTTCACCCTGCTGGGAAGCCCCACGGTTACCGAAAACTCTCCCCCCTACGCCTACGCGGGCGGCATTGCCGACGACTACAACGGTTTTTCGCCCGCGCCCAGCCCTAGCTACTACCGCATGACGGCCACGCCCTATTCGGAGAACGATGGCCAGGGCGTACGCGGTACAGCCAGGCTGCTCTTCTTCAAGGTGACCGACGGCGGCGGCCGGCTGGCCAGTGCCGAACCAGTGGAGGCGGTTGCCGAGCTGACGGCCCAGCCCAATCCTTTCGCCGGGCAAACCACCCTCCGCTTCCGGGTGGGCAAGGCGGGCCGGGCCTCGCTGGAGGTCTACGACCTGAAAGGAGCCCGCGTCGCCCGCCTGTTCGAGGGAGCGGCGGAAGCCGGCCAATTATACCGTTGCGCGTGGGACGGGGAACGGCTGGCACCGGGCCTCTACCTCGCCCGCCTGGCCAGTGGCGACGGGGTACTCACCCAGAAAATGGTGTTAACCCGCTGACACCTTTTCGCTTCGGCTCCTTTTTCCGGCCGGAAAAAGGAGCCGAAGCGAAAAGGTGTCAGCGGGTTAACACCATTTTCTGGGTGAGT
>JACMKY010000656.1 GCA_014379925.1 Cytophagales bacterium
TCCTTGGGATACGTTTCCTTGGGATACGTTTCCTTGGGATACGTTTCCTTGGGATACGTTTCCTTGGGATACGTTTCCTTGGGATACGTTTCCTTGGGATACGTACTGCACCAATAGCCCTGTCTCAACCATGGACTCGCTGAAGGTATTGATCGTGGAAGACGAAACGGTTCTGGCTTTTGGCCTGAAGGTACAGTTCGACCGCTGGGGCTTCGGCCGGGTGGAAATAGCGGACAGTGGTGCAACCGCGCTCGAAGTCCTTCGCGACTGGGTGCCGGCACTGTTGATCGTGAACCTGGACTTGAAGGACGGCCTGGAAACGGCCCGGCTCATCCACGACCAACACCCGGTTCCGATGCTGTTGCTGAGTGAGTGGCTGGAAGAAGCCGAAAACCGGGTGCGCCGGTTGCAATCGATGAATAATTACGCCTGCCTGCGCAAGCCCTGCACGGTGGAAGAGCTGAAACTGACCGTGGAACACCTGCTCTCCCTTCGATTATCCGAACCAGCCTGATGCCCACTCCTTCAATTTATTGTCCAAAAATAACCCCGTTATCTGGTCACTGCCGGCGCTTGCCACGGTTGCCGCCCACCTCCACTGAACCATTGCCGGAGGTACACTGTTGAAACGGGCAGACAACCACCGGCCGTTCTCTCTATCCCCTCTTGACGCCGGGTTCTGTCAGTCTCTATCTACGTTGCAGCCATTGTTTTTTAGTTTGGTTGAGGAAGGAGCAGGCGGTGCTGACCACGACTTCACCAAACGATTTAATGAACTTATCCCCCGCCATCACCGATGCGGTCGTACTGCGGCAGATTGCCGAACGCACCAACCAGGTCTTCTTCATCTACGGACTCGCCACCGGCCGGGTGGACTACGTAAACCCGGCTTTTGAGGAAGTGTGGGGCCGCAGCCCCGAAAGCGTCAACCAAAACCGGGAGTCCTTCTTAGCCACCATCCACCCCGAGGACCGGGCCTACGTGCTCGACAATTACGAGCGGCTCCGGGATCATTCGGCCCGCAGAAGCCTTGAATTCCGCATCGTCATGCCCGACGAATCGGTGAAATGGATCCTGGTCAAGGCTTACCTGGTGATGCACCAGCAGGAGCGGCATTCCATTGCCGGCTTCGCCGATGACATTACCGACCAGAAGGAAAGCGAGGTCAACCTGATGAAATTCAACATCAAAAAAAACGGCACGTTGGATATGCTCTCCCACGACCTGGGCGGCCCGTTGGGAATGATTCAGAATCTGACGGCAGCACTGGAAGAGCGAACCCGTCCCTACGCCGACGAAGACCTGAACCGGCTCACCAGCTTGATTACGGATTCGTGCCGCCGGAGCGGAAACCTGATCAACGACCTGTTGAACCAAGAGTTTCTGGAGTCGGCCGAGGTGCAGATGAGCTGGGAGCGGGTAGAGCTGGTAAGCCGCGTGGAGTCGTTTCTGGAGGCTTACCGTGCCTTCGAAACCTACGGGAAACGCGTCTTCGAGGTCACGGCGAGCAGTCCGGAGGTGTTTGCCGTGGTGGACGCCATGAAACTGACGCAAATATTCGGCAACCTAATCTCCAACGCGGTAAAATTCACCCGCGACGACGGGCGCGTGACCATCCGCCTCGACGCGCGGGGGCCTTGGGTGGTGATTGCCGTGGCCGATGACGGCATTGGCATTCCCTCTCACCTGCAGCCCTTCCTGTTCGACCGCTTCACCAAAGCCCGCCGACCCGGCGTCCGGGGAGAGCAAACGATGGGCTTGGGTATGTCACTCATCAAGCGGGTGGTTGATCTGCACCGGGGACGCATCCGGTTCGAAAGCGAGGAAAACCGGGGTACGACGTTCTACGTAGAGATTCCCGCCTACGGACCCGAAGACATCAAATTCGCCTGATCTATTCTTCTAACTCCTTGATAGCCAACCGGGAAATCAGGTCCTTCACCAGGCTCTGGGTGTCGGTAGCATTCCGACCCAGCGTTTCAATCACGGTGACCAGGCGCTCCTGCGCCTCGTAGAGGTTGGCTGGGATCTGGGTGGTGAGGATGCCCCGTACCTGCCAGACCTCGCGGATTTCGTTGACGGGCAACCGGTAAGCCGGCGTATAGAAGCGGTTGTCCGATTCCAGTTCCACCCAGGTTTTCTTGTCTTTCAAATCGCCCGCGATGCGCTTCACCAACACGTACTCCGGGGTGATGATCACGTAGACGTGCCGCGGACGAATGTATTCCCAATTCTCGACGTACGAACAAATCACGAAATCGGAGTGCCGGATGGTGGGATGCATGCTGTCCCCTTCGACTTCGAAAGCCCGGTAGGTACCCGTGTTGAAATTGGGTAGGGTAAACGACGACAACTCCTTGATGTATTCCAGATCGAAGTAACGTTGCCGGTAGCCCGCCTGCGCCTTGATGGGTACCAGCAGGATGGTATCGTTGCCCAGCCGGTCCACCGTCACAGCCAACGGCCGCACGGACTTCCCCCGCCAGTAGGCTTCGTCGGCAGTGCCGCCTTCCAACCGGGATTCCGCCGGTTTATCGGTCGCCGGAACCAGGGGCTCCTCCCGGGTCGGTTCGCCCCCGCCGATTGGTGATTTTGGTCCGGCGGCTGCCACCGGAGAAGAACCCAAATGAATGTCCGGAGCCGTCTGGTTCGAATCTTTCTTGAACATCTCCCCATCCCCGCGCATCAGCCACTCACTGCTCAGTTCATCGAATCGGTTCAGAATGTCGGTGAGGGTATCAAACCCGGGCTTGCTCTTCCGGTTGATGATGGTGTATATCTTCTCGGGTGCCCGGTATCCTAACTCCTTCGCCAATTGATAGGGGGTCATGTGCAAGGCCGTCAACAGGGCCGACATACGCTCACTAATATCCATAAAAACAAGTTTAATGTGCGTAAATATTTATACTTAAAAAACTTACTATTAATTATTATTTGACTATATTTGGTCTTTATTTAACAAAGTTGAATAAAATATTTCTACAACACAACATTTTACCAACAAAATATACTGCGTGAAAAGGGAAATCTTACCGGATTGATTGCCATAAGAGACCGCTAAAACGGAAAATTTGGTCCGGTGCGCCACGCATCAGTTGACCACCTACTTTTGATTCTATTAACTACAGGTTTTTTTTACTAACCATTTTCGCGGCCATGAATGCGGAGAAACAATTGCGGTCCAGCTTTGACCGGTTGGCGGCCGACAAACGCACGGGCGTTCATCACCTCGCCTTGTTTGGTACGCTGGCCCGGCTGTGGAAGGATTCAAAGTATGCTTCGCCGTTCGCCATCAACCGGCAGCGGGTGAAAGAGGCGAGTAAACTTCGTTCGGTCAACGCGTGCGACCAGGCCCTTCGGGAGTTGGATAAGTGGGCGTACCTGCGGTATTTTCCTTTACAGTCTGTCGGCCACCGTTGCGGGAAGCGGACTGCCGCCCAGCGGAATGCCGCCCAGTTCAATTCGGAACCCGAAGGCTTGATTCGTCTGAACCTAACGGATACTCTTTCTTCGAA
>JACMKY010000657.1 GCA_014379925.1 Cytophagales bacterium
ACGTCGTATTCCACGCCCGGTTGACGGGGTTGAAAAACCGCGAATTCCGCATTGGGTTGGTCCGCTTTCACGTAGCGCACTTCCGAGGTGAGTGAACTGCCCAGGTTGAGAAAGATAAAATCCCCGGTTTTGCTTTTGTTCACGGACAAGGTGTACATCTCATCCTTCTCTTCGTAGACCATCAGGTCCGTTTTGGCGTCCGTGCCGATCCGGTGGCGGTGCAGCCGGTAGGGGCGCAGGGCCGCGTCCTGCGTGGTGTAGAAAAAAGTCCGGTTATCGTTGGCCCAGGCCAGCGAATAATACGTGTCGGGAATGACGTCCGGGAGCAGTTTTCCCGTGGCCAGGTCTTTGACGTAAAGCGCGTAGGTTTCGTCGCCTTCCTTGTCGGTTGAGTAGGCCAGCAACTGCTGATCGGGACTGGTTTCGAAGTTGCCCAGCCGGAAATACTTCGTGCCTTCGGCCAGCGCGTTTTCGTCCAGGATTACTTCTTCGGGGGCGTCGAGGCTCCCCTTCTTGCGGCAATGAATTCGGTACTGCCGGTCCTTTTCCGTGCGGGTATAGTAGTAATACCCTCCTTCCCGGGTCGGAACCGAGGTGTCTTCCTCCTTAATCCGGCCCCTCATTTCCTGGTACAACTTCTTCTGGAAGTCCTCGGTATGTTTCAACGTCGCCCCGGTGAAGGCATTTTCCGCCTCCAGATGCGCCACCACGTCCGGGTTCTTCTTGTCGCGCAGCCAGAAATAGTCATCGGTCCATTCCTGGCCGTGGAGAGAGATTTTTTTAGCCGCTTTCTTGGCCAAGGGTGCCTTCATGGTTGCCGGAGTTTCCTGGTTGGTGCGGGCGGACTGGTTGCAGGCGGGGAGAACGAATCCGCAAAGTACCCAGGCCAGCACGGCTTTGAACGGGTGACGGAATTTGGGTTGCATAGGAAAACGTGACTTCGGGTAAGGACGACAAGGTAACCATTTTTGCGGCGAAAAAAACCCCGTCAACGGGTACGTTGCGGGGTTTTTAGCCGTGCTTCAACCGCTCGGTGCGACCGGCACCCGCTGTGCTCAGAAATCTTCGCTCAAACTGAACTTCTGTTCGTCCTTTTCCGTCATCACGCCCGATTTCTGGTATTCAGCCACGCGGTTTTCGAAGAAGTTGGTCTTGCCTTGCAGGGAAATCATTTCCATGAAGTCGAACGGATTCGTCGCCTTGTAGTACTTTTCGCACCCGAGTTCCACCAGCAGACGATCGGCCACGAACTCAATGTAGCGATTCATGAGTTCGGCATTCATGCCGATCAGCGACACGGGCAACGCATCGGTGACGAACTCCTGCTCGATCCGCACTGCGTCGAGGATGATGTCGTACACCCGCTCCTGACTCAGTTTGTTGGTAATGTATTTTTTGTACAACAGGCAGGCGAAGTCGCAGTGCAGCCCTTCGTCGCGCGATATCAACTGGTTGGAGAAAGACAAGCCCGGCATCAACCCGCGCTTCTTAAGCCAGAAGATGGAGCAGAAACTACCGGAGAAAAAGATGCCTTCCACCGCCGCAAAAGCCACCAGCCGTTCGGTGAAGCTTTCGCTGGAAATCCACTTCAACGCCCAGTTTCCTTTCTTCGATACGGCCGGTACGGTTTCGAGGGCGTTGAACAGCCGGTCCTTCTCCTTCGGGTCCCGGATGTAGGTGTCGATCAGCAGCGAGTACGTCTCGGAATGGATGTTTTCCATCATAATCTGGAAGCCGTAAAAGCACTTGGCTTCCGCCAGTTGCACTTCGCTCATAAAGTTGAGCACCAGATTCTCGTTGACGATGCCGTCGCTGGCGGCGAAAAAGGCCAGCACGTGGGAAATGAAGTGCTTTTCACCCGGGTTCATGGTTTCCCAGTCTTTGAGGTCGGGCGAGAGGTCGATCTCTTCGGCGGTCCAGAAGGAAGCTTCCGCCTGCTTGTACATCTGCCAGATGTCGCCGTTCTGGATGGGAAACAGCACGAAGCGGTTGGGGTTGTCTTGCAAAAGTTTTTCGGGGTTCTGCATAGGAGCGGTAATTTTTATGGTTAGACAAATAAGGTTGCTTGCGGCTTGGATGCCGGATGCGTAGCGGAATGGGGTCTTGCTTCGGAATCCCGGATCACGCTACCCGGCTACCCGTTGATGCGGGGGAATCACAAACATACCCGATTTTCGGGTCACCCGCGACGGCAATTTGGTCCCTATTATTTGTTTGTTAATCCAATGTTAACATACCGAGCCGATTTGGTAATCCGGGGGGTGTCTGGAAAAAAATTGTTTTTTTTATTTTAAGTGAATACGCTATATTTGCACTCCGTTTTGAAAAACATTAGAACCCCCCGTCCATGTACGCCATTGTGGAAATCGCCGGCCAGCAATTCAAAGTAGAACAAGACCGTTTTCTTTACACGCACCGTTTGGTGGGCGAAGAAGGCAGCGCCTTGGTATTCGATAAAGTGCTGCTGGTTGACAACGGCGGGACCATTTCCGTGGGGTCTCCCACCGTCGCGGGCGCATCCGTTTCCGGTAAGATCCTCCAACACCTGAAGGGCGAGAAGGTGATCGTCTTCAAGAAGAAAAGGCGGAAGGGCTACAAGAAGAAAAACGGTCACCGGCAGTACCTCACCAAAGTATTGATCGAAGGAATCAACGCATAACTATAGATACCGAACATGGCACACAAAAAAGGAGCCGGCAGTTCCCGTAACGGACGCGAATCACACAGCAAGCGGTTGGGCGTGAAGCTGTTTGGGGGGCAGAAAGCCAAAGCCGGCAACATTATCGTCCGGCAGCGAGGCACCACCCACCACCCGGGCCGCAACGTGGGCATGGGCAAGGACCATACGTTGTTTGCGCTGGTAGAAGGTACCGTTTTCTTCAAGAAAGGGGTCAAAGACCGTTCCTTCGTCCACATCCTCCCCGCGCTGGTAGAGCAAGCGGTGGCAGCCGAGTAAACAGTCGACCGGCCGCTTTTTACGAACCCGTGGCCCCCGTGCCGACGGGTCTTTTTGTTTGGAGGCCAGCGAACCCGGTGGGATGCTTACCGGCACTTACTGCCGGACCCGGGAAGGTTGCTCTTCGTCGGAAACATCGTCCAAACCAAAAGTTTGTCCGCGGTGTTACTCCCCCGACATCATTTGCGTACTCAGACTCACTGATCGCCCGTACCCTTTCAACCGAAGTGCCATGCTCACTAAATACGTAACCGTTTATACGGAAGCCAACCCGAATCCGAATTCGATGAAGTTCGTGCTGAACTTCACGCTGGTGCCGGAAGGCGCCACCTTCGATTTTCCCGACGCCGAAAGCGCTGCCCAAGGTTCACCACTGGCCGCCGAGTTGTTTGCTTTCAACCACGTAAGGCGGGTATTCATCACGGCTAATTTCGTGACCGTCACCAAAGACGAAGCCACGGAATGGCCGGACGTAATTCCCTCGCTCCGGTCGTTTGTCAAGGCCTATTTCGAGGCGGAGAAACCCGTACTGACCCAACAGCGGATGGACGCCGCCGATGCCGCGCTGAACGTCAATGATTCGGAAGTGGTGCGAAAAATCAAGAGCCTGCTCGACGAGTACGTGCGGCCCGCCGTGGAATCCGACGGGGGAGCCATCAACTTTTATTCTTTCCACGAAGGAACGGTGAAAGTCCACCTCCAGGGCTCGTGCAGCGGCTGTCCCTCTTCCACGCTCACGCTCAAGGCCGGAATCGAAAATTTGTTGAAACGAATGGTTCCCGAAGTGAAGGAAGTCGTAGCGGAAGGCGTCTGATTCGGACCCGGTTGGGTCATTCGGACCCGCCGCCCGGTGCCGGATTGGCGTTTTTTTCGTAGTACCGGCAGAATCCGGTCAGGGGACAGACGGAACACTTCGGGCTGCGCGCCACGCACACGTAACGGCCGTGCAGAATCAACCAGTGGTGGGCCCTGCTCACCCACTGCGTGGGAAGGTGGGCAATCAGTTGCTTTTCCACTTCCAGGGGGGTTTTGGCGGATTGGGTCGCCAGTCCCAGTCGCCTCGACACGCGAAATACGTGCGTATCAACGGCCATGGCGGGTTGGTTGTAGACGACCGAAACAATCACGTGGGCCGTCTTGCGTCCTACGCCGGGCAGCTTTTGCAATTCTTCGGCGCTGGCGGGTACCTCCGACTGGAAATCATTGACCAGCATCCGGGCCATGCCCAGCAGGTGCTTGGTTTTGTTGTTGGGGTAGGAAACGGTACGGAGGTAGGGAGATAACTCTTCCACGTTGCTGATCGCCAGCGATTCGGGCGTGGGAAAACGCGCGAACAAAGCCGGAGTGATCAGGTTGATGCGTTTGTCGGTACACTGAGCGCTGAGGATAACCGCGATGAGCAGTTCGTAGGGAGAGGAATAATGGAGTTCCGTCTGCGGTTCCGGATAATGCCGGACAAAATACGCCACGAAGTGCCGAAAACGTTCCTGCTTCCGCATACCCGGTCTTTGCAAAAAATGAGGGGTCCTAGTGCGCGGTTCGTCCGTAAGGGAAGTTCCGGGAGTAAACCAGAATCTGCTGAACCGCGCGCTCGGAAGCACTGTGCGTGGCTACCCCATCCAGTTCACGCTTCGTTTCAACCAGTTCTTCGTAAAACCGTTGTAAATCGGTTTCGGCCAACAGGGTCTGTTCGATCAAAACGTTTTCTTCTTCGGAAGTTTCGTGGTACACGAATCGAATAATGTCGTCATGGGTAGATGTTGCTATCATATCGAATCCTATTTTTGTACATCTGTTTGCGTAGGTTGATGAGCGCGTAGCGCATCCGACCCAGGGCGGTATTGATGCTCACCCCCGTGGCATCCGCGATTTCCTGAAAACTCATCTCACCGTAATGACGCATCATCAACACCTCGCGTTGCGGGCCGGGCAGGTTCTGAATCAGTTCCCGCAGCCGCTCGTGGGTTTCCTTCTGAATTTGCACCGATTCAGCGGAATCCTCGGAAAAGTCAAGGGTGTTGTACACGTTGCTGCCATCCTCGAGAATGACGGTAGGATAACGCCGTTCCCGCCGAAAATAATCAATGGCCAAATTATGGGCGATGCGCATAACCCAGGGCAAAAACTTGCCTTCGTCGTTGTAACGACCCGACTTGATGGTTGCGATTGCCTTGATAAAAGTATCTTGCAGAAGATCTTCCGCAACGTACGTATCCTTCACAATCAGATAAACAGTGGTGTATATCTTGGACTTGTGTCTCCGAACCAACTGCTCAAAAGCTTTCTCGTCACCGTTAACGTAAAGTACAACAAGCGAGCTGTCGCTTATCAGGCTTTTTTCCATTGGAAGAAATCATTTAGTTAACGTAAAGCTTCATGCCATATTGTTGCGCGGGGTTAAGTGGTTCGAAAAAAAGCGGGGGAAATGATCCCAAATTTACGGATTACCCCACAAATATGCAAGTGGTCAAAACCAGGGCTAAGCGGTTGGTTGATGCCAGATTTGGTAACCTTATCAATTGTTCCTTAGCAAAAACTATGCAGAAAATCGCCCTGACCCGTCCTTTTCCAGTACGAAAGTGGTTCTAGACCAAAGTCCGGGTTTGGCACTGCCAGGATTCCGGTTCTTGACCCCACGTACTTTCTTATGAAACTTACGCATTTCAACCTTGCAGTCGGAAGCCAGATTTTCAAGGCCTTCAGCGACGAATCCCGGATACGCATTCTGCACCTGGTATTCAGGAATGGAGAAATGTGCATCTCCGATCTGGAACTGGTGCTGGATTTCACCCAGACCAAGATTTCGCGTCACCTGGGCTACCTGAAAAACACTGGGCTCGTGGGCTATCAGAAGGTGGACCAGTGGGCGTATTACTGCATCAAGGACGAGGTGTCGGAAGTGATCGGTCAATTGCTGCAGTACCTGAGCAAGGACGGCACGCTGCTGGGTGACCTGGAAACCTACCGCATTCTGTACTCCAACCGTGAACTGGCCATCTACAAACGGCATCAGCAACTCAAGCGCCGGACCCTGCGGTAGGCCCTCCCGCGCAGACGTACGCAAAGCCGCCGTCTTTCGGATTCAAACGCCGGGCTGCCATTCATTTCCCCGGTGAAAATTCCGTAATTTTGCCCGCCTTATGCCTCATAAAGTGGCGGTAAGTAGTAAGTCAAAAATAAATTAAGTCTATGAAAGACAATTAGTTAATCCAATAAAAACGTCAACTGTATTCACCCGCGGGCTTATTTCTATTTTGTCAGATTGAAAGTCGGCGTTCGAACCAGGGAGTAAGCCACTGCGGTGGCGAGCCACCAGAATTCCTGATTCAGGCGTCGGGGCAGCCTTTCGCCACGCTAAAAACGCATCGGCGCTACCCATAAACTTACCTAACTACCCCTATGTCCACTGGACTATTCAGCGTGCCCACCCCTCGGAACGAGCCGGTTCTGAATTACGCCCCCGGATCGGAAGAGCGGAAAAACCTGAAAGCGGCCATTGAAGAAGCCCGATCTCAATCGATCGACGTACCGATGTACATTGGCGGGGAAGAAGTATACACCGGCCAACGCAAGCCACTGGCCCCGCCCCACGACCATCGGCACCGGCTGGGGTACTTCCACGAGGGAGACGCCTCGCACGTGGCGCAGGCTATCCAGGCGGCGCTCAACGCCCGGGAAGCCTGGACGAACCTGAGTTGGGAACACCGCGCCACCATTTTCCTGAAAGCCGCCGAACTGATTGCCGGGCCGTACCGGGCCCGACTCAATGCCGCGACCATGCTGGGCCAGTCGAAAAGTGCTTACCAGGCCGAAATCGACGCGGCCTGCGAGTTGATCGACTTCCTGCGGTTCAACGTGTTCTTTGCCAGTCAAATCTACGAACAGCAGCCCGAGTCGGCGGCGGGGGTGTGGAACCGAACGGAACAACGGCCCCTGGAGGGCTTCGTGTTTGCGCTTACCCCGTTTAACTTCACCGCCATTGCGGGCAACCTGCCGACTGCCCCGGCCCTGATGGGCAACACGGTGGTATGGAAACCAGCTTATTCACAAATTTATTCGGCCAACGTGCTCATGCAGGTATTCCGCGAGGCGGGAGTGCCCGCCGGGGTGATTAACCTGATCTACGTGGACGGTCCGGTTGCCGGGGAGGTCATCCTGCGGCATCCCGACTTTGCGGGCATTCACTTCACGGGCAGCACGGGCGTGTTTCAAACCATTTGGAAGACCATCGGCGAAAACATTCACCGCTATAAATCCTACCCACGCATCGTGGGAGAAACCGGCGGCAAGGATTTCGTCATCGCCCATCCCTCGGCCCACCCGAAAGCCCTGGCCACGGCCCTGGTACGGGGCGCGTTCGAGTACCAGGGACAAAAGTGTTCGGCCGCCTCCCGCGCCTACCTTCCCGCCAACTTGTGGGGAGAGGTGCGGGAATACCTCGTAGCCGACCTGGCCGACATCCGGATGGGCGGCGTGGAGGATTTCTCGAACTTCTTTAACGCGGTGATCGACGAGCGGTCATTCGACAGGATTGCCCGCTACCTCGAGGAGGCGGAAAAAAACCCTTCCGTTCAACTCATCGCCGGGGGGAAGTGTGACAAATCGAAGGGGTATTTTGTGGAGCCGACCATTCTGGAAACGGTAGATCCCAATTACGTCACCATGTGCGAAGAGATCTTCGGCCCGGTCCTGACGGTGTACGTCTACCAACCCGAAAACTTCGAGGATGCCCTCGCCCTCGTGGATGCCACTTCGCCCTACGCCCTGACGGGTGCGGTCTTCGCCCAGGATCGCTACGCCATCGAGATGGCCAGTAAAAAACTGGTGAACGCGGCGGGCAACTTCTACATCAACGACAAGCCCACGGGAGCCGTAGTAGGGCAGCAGCCCTTCGGGGGAGCCCGGGCTTCGGGTACCAACGACAAGGCCGGTTCGATGCTCAACCTGCTGCGGTGGGTTTCGCCGCGTACCATCAAAGAGACTTTTTCCCCCCCCACCGACTACAAATATCCCTTTATGCAGGAATCGTGACGTTGGCTGGAATCTCCGACCGCGGACCCGCGGTTAGCGGGCGCCCGCGCGCTTCCGATGGTTGAATCGGCGGTCGCCGTAGTTGCGGGTAGGATAAACGGCGAAAATGAATTGCGGGGCCATCGGACCATGGGTAAACTTGCATTCCATCAATCAACCATCGATGCTATGCAAGCCAAGAATGTACTCCTGACCGTCGCCAGCGCGGTTGCCCTGGGTTTCGCCGCCCTGACTGCCAACGCCCAGATCAAAGAGGGAACGGTGCTGGCGGGGGGCGGATTGAGCCTGGACTTCGGAACGCACAAGAACGAAAGGCCCGGCAGCAACCAGAACACGACGGTGACCGTGGAGACGCGTTACACCAATTTTACCTTCAACCCCAAAGTGGGCTACTTCTTTACCGATGACTTGGCCCTGGGGTTGAACCTGAACGTGAACAGCAATACCAACAAAAACAAAGACAACGGAATTCGCAGTACGAGCTCTTCGTACACGTTCGGCGTATTCGGGCGGTATTACTTCCCGCAGAAACTTTTTCTGGAGGGCGAAGCTGGCTTTGGTCGGCAGTCTTACAACGAAGACGACTTCCGGAACAAAATTTTTGCCTATTCCCTGGGGGTAGGGTACGCCGCTTTCCTCAATGACCACCTGGCGCTGGAGCCCATGATTCGCTACCAGGGCACGCAATACACCAATTCCAGGGACAACCGTTACCGGGATAAATACGGTGCCCTTCGATTGGGCCTGGGCTTGCAAGTGTATTTCTGACGATTGGTAAACGGTTTGAGCGCGCCGGGTGAGGTAAAGCAGAAACCGCTTACCAAAATTATTTGTGCGCGCCCTCGAACGGGATGGGATTGGTGCTGTTCTGCTGGTAAACGGTTATTTAACGGAAAAAACAGCCAGTCGCTGCGAACCGATCGCTTTTCGGGGTTCATATCCTGACGGGTAACGGTATCCACCTCACCGGGATAACCGGCGCAATCTTGTGGGAGGCGATCGGATGTTTTTACGCGACAGATGCCGTGGCCGTCCGGAGGGAAAGCGGTCGCCTCACCTCCCTAGCCAGGCGTTCCACGGAATGCGGCTCATCATCAGCACAAAGGCCAACGAATAGGTAACTGCAACGGTCCGGAATCGGCGCTTGTCCTCCCCGCTCCTCTTGGCCCGTGAATAACCGATGGTCACCAGTGCAATGACAATGATCATGGTCAGGGGATGCTCCAGCGCGTAGAGGCGGGCAGCGGAGTCTTTCATCGTGGATCCGTTCAGGTTAGACAATCCCACGGGAGAGACGAAGTACAGGATCAAGCCGAACACGAATTGAAGGTGCGCGGCAATCAGCGCGAAAAGGGTGAACCGACGGTCCCGGGCATTGAAGGTTTGGTTGCCGAGCAAGCCCACCAACGCATTGACGAGTGCAACCGCCAACGTTAGGACGACCAAGTACGCCCAGTAAGAATGAAAGTGTTTGAGACCCGTGTACATGTTTCTTGCTAAGCCAGGATTATTGCAAAGAAACGGAAATAATCCCGGTGCGGCGGGGAAAAGACCCCGTAAAACAAAAAGATTCCATCCCTTCCGGGGATGGAATCTTTCATGATCACTGGACGCGGTCAGCCGATGGCAACCTAATTTCTGGGCGTCCGGCGGTCGCGGCGGTCTTCGCGGCGATCCTTTTTGTTTTCCTTCCGGTCCCGCTTGTTTTCCTGGCGATCCCGTACGTCTTCGCGTTTATCCCGTACGTCTTCCCGCTGGTCCCGACGATCCTCGCGGCGGTCGCGCGGACCGTTGTTGCCGTTTCTGGCGTCGCGTACGTCTTCGCGCTGGTCGCGCCCGTCTTCCCGGCGGTCTTTCCGGTTCTCTTTGCGGTCACGTACGTCTTCGCGCTGGTCGCTCCGGTCTTCGCGGCGGTCGGCCACGTTCTCGGCGCGGTCCTTGGCGACGCGGGGGCTGGTTTGGGCGTGGGCGGCTTCGGGGGTGGAAGCCACCAGGAGGAGTGCGGCAACGGCGGCACCCAAGGCAAGTGTTTTTTTCATTTCCATAGCGGTTGAAAGACGATGAATTGCTTTACTGCCCGTTTGGATGCGGGCGCACCGCAAAGGTTTAATCAGGCCCCGAAGGCGTTCGATTCGTTTGAAACGGCACGGTTCTCCGTTACCCTTCCGCCGCGGGAGCCAACAAACGGGATTTCAACTTTCTCCGCCACTGTCGATACAGGAGTTGGATCGGAAAAATCAAAAAGTACACGAAAAAGGCGTTTCCCACTGCCCCCGGATCACCCCACTGGGCAAACCCCACCAGGGCAGCGGCTACCAACACGTTAATGCCGTTGCCGACTATTTTTCCTTTGGTCTCGAATACCTCTACCGCGTTCAGCTCCAGGGCATCGCGCTGCCGATAGGCGTGGGCGTACAGCAGCGCGATGAGCCCAAACACGGCCACAAAGCCCAGACCGTAAATCGTCATCAGGGTTGGCAGTTGTTGGGTTTTGACCATCAAAACGGTTCTTCCTGCTTGCATTACCCGATTGCCGTTGAAAAGCAGATCGAAAAGGAACTTCAGGGGGTACACGTAAAACACCACTACGAACATCAGCAAACCGTTGAGAAGGATGGTGAAGGTGTCCTGCAGGCCGTAGCGGCGGAAGAATTGGTTTTGGGCGTACCAGATCTGAAACAGCAGCAGGAAGCTTACGGCAAACGAGAAGAAACCCCGCATCAGGTCGTGCAGCTCGTCGAAAGTACGGGGCACCTCCAGGGCAACCACCAGCAGCGTGATGGAAAAACCGAACACCGCGTCGCTGAAAGCCTCGATGCGCGACACTTCCCGTCCCCGCCAGCGGAAGTCCCGCTCGTGGCCCAAACCTTTTTCGATCAGTTGCTTGCGGAACATGCGGGGGCAGTTGGCTGGTCACCACGCGGATTCGGACGCGAATCTACGGCAAGAAGCTGAGAATCAAGCACCGTGCGTCCGCTTTCGCGCGGTTGTCCCCGGCCAGAACCGGATTTACTTTCTTTCGCTCAGCACCTGGTAATTGATGACAGACTTGTAGATGATGTCCTGCACCCGTCGGCGAACGGTCTGTTTGGCGAGTCGCTGGTTGGAGGCATCGGGATGAATGCGGTTGCACAGGAACACGTAGACCAGTTCCGCGTCCGGATCGACCCACACCAGCGTGCCCGTGAAGCCCGAATGGCCGAAGGAATTGCGGGAGGCAAAATCGGAAACGTAACCGCCTCCGTTGGGGTCCGGCCGGTCCCAGCCCAGGCCGCGCCGGTTGCCGGGCTGGTAGCTCTTGATGAACGTCGGCACGGTTTCCGGTTGAAGGTACCGTTTTCCGCCGTAGTAGCCCTTTTGCAAATTCATCTGCATCAGCACGGCCAGGTCGTGGGCGTTGCTAAACAAGCCGGCGTGGCCGGCCACGCCACCCAGCAGCGCGGCCCCCTCGTCGTGCACCGTACCCCGGAGGAGTTCCCGCCGGAAGAGCCGGTCGTCCTCGGTGGGCGCCAGGCGATCGGCGGGCAACCGGCGGAGGGGGTTATAGGTGAGCGTCAAGCCCAGCGGTTCGTAAAACTGCTGGGCCAGGAATTCGTCCAGCGGCTGGTTGAGCAGCTTTTCTACCACGCGCTGAACGATCAGAAAGCTCAGGTCGCTGTACTGAGGGGAGTAGTGGGTTGCTTTTTTGGGCTTGAAGTTCAAGGGCGAACCAACGATCCATTTCCAGACGGAATCGCGGACGGAAGGCCGCGTGTACAGTCCCCGGGCCACCCCGAGGCTGAACGCGGAATCGGCCACGCTGCGGTAATATTCGGCACTCAGACCATTGCGGGACCGCGTGCGTTGCCAGAAGGGAATGTGCGGAGTCAATCCCGCCTGGTGCATCAGCAAGTCCCGCATCACAATGCCCTCCTTGTTGGTTCCCTTCAGATCGGGCAGGTAGAACGCAACGGTTTGGTTCAGATCCAGCAATCCCCGGTCGTAGAGGAACATGGTGGCTTGGAGGGTGCCCGCCACCTTGGTCACCGACGCGATGTCGTAGAGGGTCTGGTCAGTGACGGGTTGGAGGGAATCGTAGGCCAGGAAGCCGTAGGATTTCTGGAAAACCACCTTGCCACGGCGGGCCACCAGCACCTGGCAGCCGGGCATCGCCCGGCTGCGGATGGCCGTGTCGATTACCTGGTCGATGCCCGCCAGGAATTCCGCGTTCATTCCCACGCTTTCGGGCGTGTCGTACTGCAGCCTTCCCAGCCCCTCGGTGAACAAGCCGCTACCCGCCGGAAAGAGCTTGTTGGCCGAAACGGGCAGCTTGCCCCGGGCGGGCAAGGCCCCGAACAGCACCTGCGGGACAATGCGTTGGGTGGAGGAATTGTCTTCGTAGGCGCAGAGCAGAAAATCGGATTGATTGAAGTGCTTCAGGCTGTAGGCGCTGCCGAAAACCGTGACGACGACCTTGGTCTTTTTCTGCAAGACGGCAATGAAATCCAACGCCGCCGACGGAATGCCGTATCCCCGGTCATCGGAACTGTTGAGCCGGTGCAAACTCACGACCACCGCGTCGAACCCCTTCACCTTCTCTAATATTTGATCGTACACGGCTTCCCCGGCCCGCTTGGAAGGGACGGTGAAGTGCCGGAAAGAAGCGTACTGGTCGAGCGTGGCCTGGAAAACCCCGGCCGTGTCCAGTCCGATGCTCACCGAAGCGAACGTGGTGGTGTCCAGCAGGGTGAAGGGCAGCAGGTTCCCCTGGTTGCGAACCAGGGTGACGGCCCGCTCGTACAAGTCGTGTTTCACCCGCTGGGCACGGGCACTGTTCAGGTCCGCGTGGAGGCCTTCCAGTTGGACGGGTTGGTATTGATGAAGTCCGGCCCAGAATTTTGCCCGCAGGATTTTCTTTACCCGCCGGGCGATTTCCTCCCCGGAGATCCGCTGCTGGGCAACGGCCCTCTGGATGATGCGGACGGCGGCGGGTACGTTTTCCGACATGAGGAGCACGTCGTTGCCGGCCAGTAGCGCCAGCAAATCCACCTCGCCGGGTTTGTGGAACTTGCTCACTCCCCGCATGTTGAGCGCATCGGTGAACACCAGACCCTGGAAACCCAGGTCTTCTTTCAACAGCTTGGTCACTACGTTAGCCGACAAGGTGGTGGCCACGTTTTTCCGGTTGTCGAAGGCGGGCACGTGAATGTGGGCTACCAGCACGCCCATCAGGCTGTCGGCGATCAGTTGGCGGAAGGGATACAGTTCCAGGTTGTTGAGCCGGTCTTTCGGGTGGCGGATAACGGGGAGCGTGAAGTGGGAATCGGTGCCCGTGTCGCCGTGGCCCGGAAAATGCTTGCCAATGGCCAGCACACCGTGGTGTTGGAGGCCCTTCATGTAGGCAATGCCCTTGGTTGCCACGTCTTCCTTCGTTTCCCCGAACGAGCGGCTACCGATTACGGGGTTGTCGGCGTTGCTGTTGATGTCTACCACGGGGGCGAAGTTGACGTGAACGCCCAATCGCCGGCATTGGCGGGCAATTTCGGCTCCCATGTCGTAGACGTAGCGGTTGTCGCCGATCGCCCCCAGCGTCATTTGCCGGGGGTAGGAAAGAACGCTGTCGAGCCGCATACCCAAGCCCCATTCGGCGTCCATGGCCATCAGCAGGGGCACTTTCGCCAACGACTGGTACCGGTTGGTGAGTTGAGCCTGGCGCACCGGGCCGCCCTGAAAAAAAACCAGGCCGCCGACGTGCTGTTTGACGATGAGGCTATCCAGTTGGCGGAAGTGGGTACGGTCCCCGTTGGAATACGCCGCCACCATGAAAAGCTGTCCGATCCGCTCTTCCTCCGACAACCGGTTGAACACACTGTCGGCCCATTGGGTAGCCGTGCGTTCGGGCGGGGAAGGATCGGTTCGGATGACAACGGTGGAAGACGAAAAGAACAGCCCCAACAGGAGCAGTGCCAGGAGAAACAGCGGTCTGCCCGGATGATTGCCGGGCCAAGGTTGGCGCATTGAAGTAGGAGTAAGGACCGAGGTTGAAAGCCGTCTTCGCTCGCCGGAGCGCAAAACAGTTTGATGGATGTTACGAAGATAGGGAATTAGCCGTTCCTGCTCAACTGAGTGCAATTATTTTGCCATCTATTCGGGAGCGGCGACCAAAGATGCAGTTGGCAAGGGTAAAAAAAGCGCGCCAACGGAACGGTTTCTCCCCAAATCCTACAACCGGACCGATCGTTTCGGGAAGGGAGGCAATGGCCGGATCCGGTTGAGATCCTCCCGGGGAGCCGGGCGTCATCCCTAGGACATCATCTGAAAGTTAAAATATTGTAAATTAGATAGATAATAAACAAATTACGCTAACTTCCGGTCGACTAGTCTGCGACCAGGTCCCGCAACCGGCCGATCGGCCGGCGGGGGTACTTGGCGGATCGACTCGTTTGGTGTTTCGCGGGAAATTCGCCCGGGGGACGGGATTGTACGAAAAGAGGTATTTTTGCGTGAAGACTGAATCGGTGCGGTTTAATGCCGGTTCCCTGGGGCGCGCAAGGCAGTGGGGGAGGAAAAAATTCGTGGTTTCCGTCCCGTTTCTTCGCATATCCCCCGGGAATAAACGATCTTTATACTACCCCCGCCTCGGTTCGTTTCGTATTCAAAATTCGTATGACCAACCTCATCCATTTGTTACCCGACTCCATCGCCAACCAGATTGCGGCGGGGGAAGTGGTGCAACGCCCCGCCTCGGTGGTGAAGGAGCTGTTGGAAAATTCCGTGGATGCCGGCGCCAATGCCATCCAACTGGTGGTGCGCGACGGCGGCCGGACCCTGGTGCAGGTAATCGACGACGGGGCGGGCATGTCCGAAACCGACGCGCGCATGAGTTTCGAGCGACACGCTACCTCCAAGATCCGCAAGTCCGAGGACTTGTTCACCATCCGCACCATGGGATTCCGGGGCGAAGCACTGGCTTCCATCGCGGCCGTGGCCCAGGTAGAAATGCGGACCCGCCGTCACGAGGCCGAACTCGGCACGCTCGTCCGAATGGAAGGGTCGGAGTTGAAGGCGCAGGAGGTGACAACCGGCCTGCCGGGCACCAACATTCTGGTGAAAAACCTGTTTTTCAACGTACCTGCCCGACGCAATTTCTTGAAATCCAATACCGTGGAAATGCGCCACATCCTCGATGAATTCCAGCACGTGGCCCTGGCCCATCCCGAACGGGCCTTTTCGCTCTACCAAAACGACGCGGAGGTGTACAACCTGCCGGGCGGCAAGCTGAGCCACCGCATCGTGGGACTCTTCGGCAAGAACTACCGCGAACAACTTGCCGCCTGCCAGGAAGAAACTTCTTTCCTGAAAGTGATGGGCTACATCGACAAGCCGGAGTTTGCCAAACGAACGCGGGGCGAACAGTTTTTCTTCGTCAACCAGCGTTACATTCGGCACAGTTACCTGCACCACGCCGTGATGAGCGCTTTCGAGGGCCTGCTGTCCGAAGACAGTCATCCCTTCTACGTGTTGTTCCTGGAAATTGATCCGGTTCACATCGACATCAACGTACACCCGACCAAAACCGAAATCAAGTTCGATGACGAACGTTCGGTCTATTCCATTGTGCTGGCCACGGTGAAGAAGGCGATGGGCTTGTACAACCTGACTCCTTCGCTCGACTTCGAGGCGGACGTGAACTTTGTCACCGCCAAGCACGGCAGCCTCTCGGACGGGGAAGGCCGTAACAGTTGGCTCGAGAACCGGCAGGACCCGGGCTCGGCGCCCCCCAAGACACCCCGGCAGAAATCCAACGAAACCAACTGGGCCAAGCTGTACGCGGAGTTTCAGACGGCATTCCGGTCGGAAAAGAACTTCGATGGGCGCACCACTTCCGCGCGGGCCGACAAAACGGAGGTGACATCATCCGTCCTTCCCGGTGCGTTTCCGGAGGAAAGCAGCCCGGACCCCGATCCGTTGCCGGATGGGCTGTCGGCGACTCCCCCCGCCCACGCGGCCGTTGGCCCGGCGGAAGCGCGTACCTTCGGCAGCC
>JACMKY010000658.1 GCA_014379925.1 Cytophagales bacterium
AAGGGTCTGCCCCGCCGGTCAACCCGGTGGCAGTTGTCTGGCTGAAACCCGGTGCGTCAGAAAAGCCGGCGGCCTTGCCGACGATCCGGAGGAGTACCCGCAAGAAATGGCCAGTCAGGGCCGATTCGGCCGCAAGGCGATCATTGGCACTGGAGAAGTGGCGGCAGGAATTGCGCAACCGCCTCGAATGAAGGGCCTCAAGCGACGAGGTTTTGGGTACTTAATCCGTTGACAGTTGCCTTTTGAAAAAAGCCCACGCTTCCACGTATACGTCAATGTCGTTGGGATAATCGTGCTGACCGCCAATTACTTTCAACAGGGTTACTTCGGGCTTTCCTTTCTTGCGGAAGGTATACCGCTCGATGGTTTTCCCGTCGGTGGGGTCGGTATCGGGCAGCCGTTGTTTCCGGGGCTTTCCTTGGTAGCCGGCCAATGAAGACCAGTACTGAAAAGTGCGGTTGGTGGATCGTACAAAACCCAGATTCAGTTGCGGCCCCAGTTTTACCTCCCCGCCTTCGTACGGATTCACCCCGTCGGCGGTGCCATTGATGATCATAACGGGGAATGGAATCCTTTTTTCCGGGCAATCCAGGTTGTTGGTGTCGGGCAGGTTGGCGATGATGGCAGCAATGGCCCGGAATTGTTCGGGCATGGTCAGGGCGAGTTTGTAGGCCATGTGTCCCCCACCCGAGGTGCCGACCGCAAAAACCTGCTTTTCGTCAATTTGATAACGCTCCCGGAAGCAGTTGAGCATGGCCCCGAAAAAGGCGTTTTCGTTGATGTTCTCTTCGTTTGCCGCCGAGGGAGCGGTTTTGCGGCACTCGTTCCAAAACTTTCGGTAGCCGTCGGGATAAACCAGCAAAAGGTTTTCGGCGGGAGCGATGGCTTCCAGTTTTTTTGCCCCCGTTCGGATTTGGAGTCCGCTGCCACCCGAACCGTGCAAGACAAAAATAAGGGTTGCCTTGGTTTGAGCCGGCTTCCGAAAATGAAACGTACGGTAGTGTCCTTCGATCAAAAGCGAATCGGTAACCAATTGGCTTTTTGCGGAGAACGTGGCGGAGAACAAAAGTAAGAACAGGGCGTATTTGGACACGGTGGTATTTCAGTTTAACCAACTCATTGCTGCCCGCTTCTTGGGGGGTTTCTTTTGGCAAAGGAGCAAAGCAAATACTTTGACCGCCCTGACCAACTGGCTTCCTGCGCGGTGCAGGAATTACCATTTCCGGCTACCGATCACCAGCTTGGCCGCCGACAGCATCACGAAGACCACACCCAGAAAATACACCACGTTGCGCAGGTCGATCAAGCCCTTGCTCAGCGCGTTGTAGTGATAGTCCAGTCCCAACTGGCTGACAAAGTAGGCCTCCCCACCCCACACCGCCAACCCCGCCAACGAACTGATGCCGGTATGCAGCAAGAAACAAAGGAACACGGCGATGAGAAAGGAAATGACCTGGTTTTCGCTGATGGCAGAAGCGAACGTGCCGATGGCGGCAAACACCCCTCCCAGCAATACCAAGCCGAGGTACGAGCCGGTTACTCCCGCCGAATCCACGTTTCCCGGCGGACTGCCCAATTGAAAAACCGTGTAGTAATAAACCAGCGTGGGCAACAAAGCCAGTACGACCAACAGCAAACAGGCCAGGTATTTTCCCAGGATGATGTCCCAGTCCGTCAAGGGTTTGGTGAACAGCAATTCCAGGGTTCCGGCCTTCTTTTCCTCCGCGAAGGTCCGCATCGTGATGGCGGGCACCAGGAACATGAGCACGTAGGGAGATAAGTTGAATAGCGTACTCAGATCGGCGAATCCGTAGTCGAACACGTTGGTGTCCGGGAATACCCACGTGAACAGACCCACCGCCGTCAGGAAAATGACGATGACCAGGTAAGCCGTCAGCGAACTGAGCAAGGCGTTCACTTCTTTCTTGAAAATGGTTAGCATTTAAGTCGTGAGTCGGTAAGTCAATAAGGTGATTAAAATGTGTTGAAGATTACCCCCTTACGACCTACGACTTATTGACTTACGGCCTGCTTGGTCAACGTTTGGAAAATACGTTCGAGGTTGTTTTCCTGCTGCCGGAGGCCAATGAGTACCAGTCCCTGCTCCGCGGCCAACTGAAAGACATCGGGCCGCACGTCGCGTTGGTTGTCGGCCACGATTTCGTAGCGACCCATGGAAAGGTACTTCACTTCGCTGACACCGGCCACGCGAAGGAGCAGGTTCGGATCTACTTCCGAACTGAACTCGGCGATGACGGTCTGTTGGTTTTGCCGCAGGTTGCGCAGGGCGGCCACTTCGCTGTCGGCCACTACCTGACCCAGGTTGATGATCACCACCCGGTCGCAGAGGGCTTCCACTTCCTGGAGGATGTGCGTGGAAAAGACCACGGTTTTTTCCTTCCCGGCGTCCTTGATCACCCGGCGAATCTCGACGATCTGGTTGGGATCGAGGCCCGTGGTGGGTTCGTCGAGGATGAGCACGGGCGGATCGTGGATCAGGGCCTGGGCCAATCCCACCCGCTGGCGGTAGCCTTTGGAGAGCGCACCGATTTTTTTCCTTTGCTCCGGGGTCAGGCCCACCTCTTCGATCATCGCCCGCACCCGCTTGTCGAGGACGTTGCCTTTCAGCCCGTGCAGCGAGCCGACGAAGGCCAGAAACTCGCGCACGTACATGTCCAGGTAAAGGGGGTTGTGCTCGGCCAGGTAGCCCACGCTGCGCCGCACCGCCATGGGTGCCTTCACCACGTCGAAGCCGTTGACCTCCACCGAACCGCTGGTGGGCGGCAAGTACCCCGTGGCAATCTTCATCGTCGTGGACTTGCCCGCCCCGTTGGGACCCAGGAAACCCACCACTTGTCCGGGCTGCACCTCGAAGGAAACGTCGTCGACTGCTTTTTGCGGGCCGTACTGCTTGGTGAGGTGGGTTACGACAACGGACATGGGTTGGGGTTTGCTCCCGCAAAGGTAAGAGAACGCCGTTGAAAAGAAAGGTAGGGACCGGCGGCGGAAAATCGGCTTAAAATCGGTGGTCGAATTGATGAAGTTGCGGATTCGACCAAACTGTATATTTTTACCCCCGCAACCAACCAAACACCGTGCACCTCCGAACCTTATTCCGGCGCAAGAGCGTTGACCAGATCCTCACCGACATCCAAATCAACGAGGCCGACCACCAACGGGGCCTCATCAAAAACCTCACCTTCCGCGATTTAACGGCCCTGGGAATCGCCGCCGTCATCGGGGCCGGCATCTTCAGCACCATCGGTCAGGCCAGTTACGACGGCGGTCCGGCGGTGTCGCTGCTGTTCGTTTTCACGGCCATTGCCTGCGCCTTTTCCGCCCTGTGCTACGCGGAGTTTGCCTCTACCATCCCCATCAGCGGCAGCGCGTACACTTACACCTACACGTCGTTCGGGGAGTTGGCCGCCTGGATCATCGGCTGGAACCTGCTCCTGGAATACGCCATCGGCAACGTCGTGGTTGCCATCTCCTGGTCGGACTACTTCACCGGCCTCATGCAGGGAATCGGCCTCCGCATTCCTGAATACCTCACCATGGACTACCGCTCGGCTGCCAACGGCTACGCGCAGGTGCGGGCGTCTCTCGGGCAAGGTACGCCGCTCAACAACGTGCCCGAATTCGCCCGGCTGGCGGCCCGGGCGTGGGAAACCGCCCCCCAGATCGGGGGCCTGCGCCTGGTGGCCGACCTGCCCGCCCTCGCCATCACGGGCCTCATCACGGCCGTGGTGTACGTGGGCATCAAAGAGAGCAAAAACGCCAGCAACGTGCTGGTGCTGTTCAAGGTCATCGTCGTGATCATGGTCATTATCGTGGGTGCCTTTTACGTCAATCCGGACAACTGGTCGCCCTTCGCACCCAACGGGGTGAGCGGGGTGTTGCGGGGCGTCTCGGCGGTTTTCTACGCCTACATCGGCTTCGACGCGATTTCGACCACGGCGGAGGAATGCCGCAACCCGCAGCGGGATCTGCCCCGGGCCATGCTTTGGGTACTGATCATCTGCACGGTGCTCTATATCCTCATCACGCTGGTGCTCACCGGCATGGTCGATTACCGGGAACTGGCCGTGGGCGATCCGTTGGCCTTCGTTTTCAAAAGGCTGAATCTGGACGTAATCGCGGGCCTGGTGGCCGTCAGTGCCGTGGTGGCCACGACGAGTGTTATGCTGGTGTTTCAGCTCGGTCAGCCCCGCATCTGGATGACAATGAGCCGCGACGGTCTGTTACCCAAACGGTTCTCGGCCATTCATCCCAAATACAAGACTCCTTCTTTTTCCACCGTCGTCACCGGATTCCTGGTGGCCATTCCGACCCTGTTCTTCAACCTCAAGGAGATGACCGATTTCACCAGCATCGGCACGCTGTTCGCCTTCGCGCTGGTTTCGGGAGGCATCCTATTGTTGCAAAGAACGCCCTCGCACGGCCAGGCCCGCTTCCAGGTTCCCTACGTCAACGGCAAGTACATCGTGCCGCTGATGCTGATTTTTTTCGCGTTCCTGGTCTACAAGCTGAACCCCGAGGGGTGGCGTTCGTTCGTGAGCCTGTCGGTGCCCGATGCCGGACCAACCGGGGGGGTGGGTTTCTGGGGATTGCTCGAACACAAGATCCTGATGCTGGGCTTCGTGCTCGTGTGCGCCCTGATGGCCTGGCTGACGTATTCGCGCGACCTCTCGCTGATTCCCGTGCTGGGCCTGCTCATCAACCTGTATTTGATGACGGAACTGGGCACGACGAACTGGGCGCGGTTTATGGTGTGGCTGTTCGTGGGCCTGATCATTTACTTCGGTTACGGATACCGGAACAGCAAGATCGGAAAGGCCGCCCGTTCCGCCAACTAACCGTACCGCTCGAACAAAGATCAAGTCCGTGAATCGGCCGCGTACGCGGCTTTGTTTCCGCGGCCGCAACCACGGGAATGTGGTTGGTTACTTTTTCACCTTCAGCACTTCGCCCACCGACAGAACGGCATCTTTCTTGCCGTTCCAGGCCAGGAGCTGCTCCACCGTCGCGCCGTAGGTGCGGGCGATTTTGTAGACGGTGTCGCCGGGCTGCACGGTATGTTCGGCGAATTTGTCGGCCTTGGAGTCGGGCGGGGACATTGCTTCACCCGCCCCTTCGGCGGGCCCGTCCACCCGCAATGTTTGCCCCGTCTGCACGCCATCCGCTTCCGCCAGGCCATTCCACCGGCGCAGGTCGGCAACCGTTACGCCGTAAAGCCTGGCGATGGCGTACAGCGTCTGTCCCGGTCGCGCCTGGTGGGTGGTTGCATCACGCTTCGCCGGGGGTAAAGTTGAGGCCGGCGGTGGGGAGTAGAGGGCCCGGTCTTCCAAAACCGGGGCCACCGCTTCTTCAACGGCCGGTTCGGCCGGCCGTCGGGGCGGGCTGCCCGTCCCGGCCGTGGGGACGGGGCTCGCAACGGCCACTACTTTGGGCGATTCGTTGATCAGGGGTGCTTCGGGCAACGCCACTTTTTCGGCGGGTGGCTCCGTCCGGACGGACGGGGCAAGTGGCTTGGGTTGGGCGGCGGATTTGTTCCGCGCCACCATCACTGACGGAAGCCCGGGGACGTCGCGAATCTCCACGGGCGTACCCGACGGACGGACCTTTCGCAACCAAAGCACGCGACCGGGCCGTAGTTGCTCGGTTTTGGTCATCCGGTTCTTCCGCAGCAGGGCTTCCAGGGCCACGCCGTAGCGCTGGGAGATGTCCCACGGCCGCTCTCCGGCCACGGCCACGTGTTCTTCCACCACCGCGGAGCGGCGTTTCTTTTTCAGGTAATACACCCCTCCGGCCACCAAACGGTCGTTGGGTTGGAGGTCGTTGAAGCGCAGGAACTTTTCCGTGCTCACCCCACCCAGCTCCGCCAGCCGCGCCGGACTGTCACCCCGGCGGGCCTGAATGCCCGGCTTTCCGTTGATGGTATACCGCCGGTCGGCCCGCCGCCGCTTCAGGATCGGAAAAACGGCACCACCCGCGGTGGATAGCAGGGGTTGGATGCTTGCCACGGCTTCGCTACCCGGGTCGGTGGGGCGGAAGGGCGAACCGGTTTTGGCAATGAGTTCGGTCAACCGGTCGGTGGGGGCGGGCACGATGACGACGTAGGGCTTGTCTTCGGGAACGCGCGCGTGATCCAGCCACTTGTTGTAGAATGCCAGTTGGGCCGGGTCCACCGCCAGGTCGCGGGAGATCTGCTTGAGCGACTGGCCGCCGGCGTTGCGGTATTCGAGCAACACCAGGCCCGGTAGTGCGTCGCGTCGGGGCGGCATGGCCCGCCCTTGCTCAAAGGCCACCTTGTGGGCCAGGAATTTGAGCACGTACCAGTGCGTATCCTTGGTAATGTCGAGCCGGGTGGCGTTGGTCCATTCCGGAACCAGGTTGCGCGCGCCGCCCATTCCCGCGTAGTGCGACAGCAACGCCGCCAGCCAGTTGTTGAGGTAGAAGTTATTGCGTTTGATGTACTTGGCTGCCCCGCGCGTGGAGGCGATGATGTGCTTGCGCTCATCCACGTCGTCGTCCACCCGCAGGCCCACCTCCAGGGCCGAAGCCCGCTTGAATTGCCAGTAGCCAACCGCGTTGGAGGTGGAAACGGCATCAGAAACCAGTGAGCTTTCCTGCACCACCAGGTACTTGAAGTCATTGGGCAGCTTCTCCTCGGCCAGCACCCGCTCCACGATGGGCATGTAGAGGTCGAAACGTTCGATAGTGGCCCGGAAGTAGGCGTCGTTTTTGCGCAGCAGCCACGCGTTTTTGCCAATCAGAACGCGGGCGTCGCGGTTGATCCGGAGCTGGACGCCCGCAAATTCCATCCGGTCGGGGACTTCCGTTTCCTGGGCCTGCGCGAAGTGAATACCCAACCAGCAGCCAACAAAGAGGGAAATGCGGAAAGGAATCATAGGGTCGGTAGTTAGGTTTGGAAATCGGTATTTTTGCAATGATTGCATTAAATTTCCAACCCCGCTCATCCGATTTCGAATTCGTAACTTTTAGAATTCGAAATTAGTGTACGCCGGCTCCGTTTTTTTCGAATTTTTGCTCGGAAGGTCCCTATTCGTTGGTTGAGAGCGTAAAAAAGCAGTGCCTTTGTTGGTTGACAAACGCCCGTCAATTCACCCTTCGTGTGCAACCGGAAACCCAAAAACCTGTCGTCAACAACCCGTTTGCCCGTTGATTACAGAAACAGTTCGGCCACTTCCCGCCAATTGTTTACCCGTCGGTAGCCCGTTTCGTGCACGTTGTGCAGGGCCGTAAACAAAATACCTTCTCCCGTGAAATCCTGAAAGTTATATGCGTGGTCATCGATCAGAAAATCGGCGTGAATAATGGTCTTGGCGCCGCAGAATACGTAATTCTTCCAGGGAATAAAGTCGAAGTGGGTTTGCAACCAAACGTGTTTATCGAACAGCGAATGTTGAAATTCCATCGCCGCGCTGGCAACGAAAATTTCGTACTTCTCCGACAGGCGTCGAATCACTTCCTGGCTGTCGGCCATCACCTTCAGGTCCTTGAAAAAGTTGACTTCGTGCGGGTAACGCAGCACGATTTCCCGGTGTTCTTCCGACACGATCTGGTACACCTTCTTGCCGTGCAATTGGTCCAGCTTCAAGGCAATGCCGTGGTCGCGTTCGTACCATTCCAGAAACCGGGAGACCGGATCGGCCATCACTTCGTCCATGTCGATGGCAATGCGTTGCTTGGTCATGAAAAAATAGTTAGGAGTGATGAACGGACACCAAAGTTGCTGGTTCAAGCGTCGGGGCGGCTCTTCGAGGAACTCCCCGCCACGTTTAAATCAGAGAGATAAAGATGGGGAATAATCTGAAAATCAATCCCACCGAGTAAAACCAGTTCATCCTTTTTTTCTGGCCACCATCAATCCGTCCCGGATGGGCAGCAGCACGTTTTCCACGCGGGCGTCCTGGTGGAGTTTCCGGTTGAAGTCCAGAATGAGGCGCGTATCCTTGTCGGCTTCCCCGTAGGAAACCGTCGCCTTCCCGCTCCACAGCACGTTATCGACGAGGATGAACCCACCGGAACGTACTTTCTCGAACACCAGGTCGTAGTAACGGGCGTTGTTCGACTTGTCGGCATCAATGAAAACCAGGTCGAACACCGCGTTTAGTTGCGGGATGAGGTCCAGCGCCGGGCCGATGCGGTAGTCGATCCGGTGGGTGAGGCCGGCTTCGGCAAAATACCCCCGCGTGCGCGCTTCCAATTCTTCGTTCACGTCGAGGGTATACAGCGTACCGTCTTCCCGCAGCCCTTCGGCCAGGCAAATGGCGGAATAGCCCGTGTAAGTACCGATTTCCAGGATGTTCGTGGGTTGAATCATGCGCGAGAACATCGCCAGTACCCGCCCCTGTAAGTGGCCCGAAAGCATTCGGGGGTACATCACGTGGGCGTGCGTATCGCGGTTGATGCGGGCCAGCAACGGGGTTTCCGGCGCGGTATGCGCCTCGGCGTAAGCACTGATATTTTCGGGAAGAAAATTCAATTGTCAATGGTCATGGTGAACGATAGTGAGCAATAGTGAGCGCAGTCGAACTACGAACCACAATGATCAATTATCCTTTTGTACCGCGCAGGCATTCGGTGGGGATCATGCATCATTGTTCATTGATTTCACTCGGGCACGAAAGTGAGCAGGCTCATCTGGCTTTCGTCGAACATGTCGTTGGCCAGGTCTTGCAGTTCTTTGGCCGTGATGCGTCGGATGTCGGCAAAGATGTCTTCCAGGTTATCCACCCGGTTTACATCCAGGATGCTTTTGGCCATCATCAGCATGAAGTTCAGGTTGCTCTCTTCCGACATGGCCAGTTGGCCCATCAATTGTTCCTTCACCGAGTGCAACTGAACCCTACCCAGGGGGGCTTCCTTGAGGAGTTTCAATTCCCGCAGCACCAGCGCGATGCTCTTCTCGAGCTGCTTCTTTTCGGTGGCAAAGTATACCGCCATGAACCCCGTGTCTACGTAAGGCGTGTAGTTGGCTTCGACCGAATAAACGAACCCGTAGCGTTCGCGCAGGGCCAGGTTGAGGCGGGAATTCATGCCAGGTCCGCCCAGCAGGTTGATGAGCATGAAGAACGGCAACCGACGGCTGTCGCCCAGGGGATAAGCCGTCCGACCCAGGGCGCAGTGGGCCTGACTGATAACCCGCGGCACGCGGATCCGCTTGGGTACGTAGCCGTTGAACAGCCGCCGCTCTTTGCGGGCCGAATGCGCCGGAACGGAAGCCAGGTATTTGGTGGCCAGTTCGACTACTTTCCGGAAGGGCCAGTTGCTCACCGACGAAAAAACGATGCGTTGCGTATTCAGGTTTTCGGCGATGAACCGCAGAAAATCGGCCTTCCGGAAAGAACTCACGCTCTCGGAAGTACCCAGAATGTTGTATCCCAACGGGTGGCTATCGAAGAGTAAGCCGTCGAAATCGTCCTGGATGGCGTCTTCGGGCGAGTCGTAGTACATCGACATTTCTTCCAGGATGACGCTCCGCTCCTTTTCGATTTGTTTTTCGGGGAAGACGGTTTCAAACGTGATGTCGGTGAGCAACTCCACCGCCTTCTCGAAGTGCTTGTCCAACACGGAAGCGTGGAAGCAGATTTTTTCCTTCGTCGTGTAGGCATTCAGTTCGCCGCCCACCGATTCGAGGCGGTTGAGGATGTGAAACGACCTTCGCTTCTTCGTACCTTTGAAAGCCATGTGCTCCCAGAAGTGCGCGATGCCCACCTGGTGGGGCTCTTCGTCGCGGCTGCCCACGTCGAGCATGAAGGCACAGTGGGCCACCTGGGTGTGCGTGACTTGTTTGTGTACCAGGCGAATGCCGTTGGAAAGGGTGTGAACTTGGTATTCTTCCGTTTTATTCATGAGCCCGCAAAGATACGCGATAACGGGTTGATTTGAACGTCCGCCGCTCAGTAAATGAAACCTTCTTCCCCAGCAACCGGCCATCCGCGGCGTTCCCCGGACGGCGCGCGGAGTGGCTTCCCGCGGGGCGGCCCCCCGCCTCCGGACAACGCCCCGCGCTTTCTGCTCATCCAGACGGCCTTCCTGGGGGACGTGGTGCTGGCTACCGCGCTGATTGAAAAGTTGCGGGCTTTCTACCCCCAGGCCCGGATTGATTTCCTGCTGCGAAAGGGGAACGAAGGGTTGCTGGCGGCGCATCCGCACCTGGGGGAAGTGCTGGTCTGGGACAAGCAGCGGGGCAAGTACCGCGACCTGGGACGCCTGGTGGGCGACCTCCGCCGCCGCCGCTACAGCCACGTCATCAACCTGCAACGCTTCGCTTCCACGGGTTGGCTCACCGCTTTTTCGGGGGCGAGGGAGAAAATCGGTTTTAGTAAAAATCCCTTCTCCTTCCTGTTCACCCGCCGCGTGCCGCACCGGATCGCCGAAGGGGTCCACGAAGTACGGCGCAACCTGGACCTGATTGATTTCCTGACGGATGATGCCTTTGTCGGACCGAAACTGTACCCGTCGCCGGCGGACTTCGAACGGGTTCGGCCTTACCAGACCCGGCCTTACGTGTGCATTGCGCCCACGTCGGTGTGGTTCACCAAGCAGTTTCCCCGATCCCAGTGGGTTGGGTTGATCAACCAAATTCCGCTGGAGTACCAAATTTACCTGCTGGGCAGCCCGCCGGATGCCGGGGCGGGCGAAGAAATCGGGCGTGACGCGGGTTTGAAAAACACGGAACGGGTGCACAACCTGGCGGGTGCGTTGTCGTTGCTGGCCTCCGCCGCCCTCATGCGGGGAGCGGTGCTCAACTACGTGAACGATTCGGCGCCCCTGCACCTGGCTTCGGCCGTCGACGCACCCACGTGCGCCGTTTATTGCAGCACCGTTCCGGCGTTCGGCTTCGGTCCCCTGGCCGCCTTCTCCCGCATCGTGGAAATCCAGTCTCCCCTGGCGTGTCGTCCCTGCGGGTTGCACGGACGCGCCGCTTGCCCGCTTGGCCACTTCAAGTGCGCGCACGAAATCGCAACCGGGCAATTGACGCGGGTGTTGGCGGAAGCCATCCGCGCCAAACCGGACGGTGCAACCAATTAGAGACCCCAAGTCCACTCGGATCGGAGAATTTCCGCTTACCGGGGTGGTCTGGCCACCCGCCGCCGAATCCTAAAACCGATTGGTAACGTCCCAAATGGTCATAATTTGGTAACACTGCGGTCAATTTCGGGCAAGTTCGTTCCTATAGTTTTGCGGCCTAAACCCGGTTAGTCACCCCAAGCTATGAAAAACCTTTCTCGAATAATGAGCGGGCGTTTCGCCACGGTCGTCGCGGCGCTGTTGCTGGGCGGGGGCGGGGCGTTTGCCCAGTTGCAAACCATCAAGGGCGTCGTTTCGGATAGCCTGGGCGGACCGCTGCCGGGCGTGAACGTGTTGATCAAGGGCACCACCGTCGGCACCAGCACCAACGCGGGCGGGGCCTACACCCTCACCACCGACCGGGTGCTCACGCCCAAGGAAGTGCTGGTTTTCAGTTTCATCGGTTTTGCCACGGCGGAAGTACCGCTTAACGGCAGCACGGTCGTCAACGTGCGGTTGCGGGAAGACCAGCAGACGCTCAACGAAGTGGTAGTAACGGCTTTGGGCATCAAGCGGGAAGAGAAATCGTTGGGGTACGCGGCCCAGCGCCTCGGTGAAAACACGGTGAAGGACGCCCGGTCCAACAACTGGGTGTCGGCGCTGTCGGGCAAGGTGGCCGGTTTGAACCTGGTAGGCACCGGATCGGGACCCACGGGCTCCACCCGAATCACGCTGCGCGGGGAATCCTCCCTCAACCTCAGCAACAACCAGGCATTGATTGTGGTGGACGGGGTGCCCATCAGCAGCAAAATCACCGGAACCGGACGGGGCGCTTACCTGGCGGCCGACAGCCCGGTGGATTTCGGCTCGGCCGTCTCCGACCTCAACCCCGACGACATCGAAAGCGTGACGGTACTGAAGGGTCCGGGGGCCACGGCCCTCTACGGCAGCCGGGCGGCCAACGGCGCCCTGATCATCACCACCAAATCGGGACAACGCAAGGAAAAGGGCCTGGGAGTTACCTACAACAGCAACGTGAGCCTCGAAACGGTGCTGCGCTGGCCGGACTACCAGTTCGAATACGGGGAAGGCCGCACGGATGCCTACTACTCCTACCTCGACAGCGAAGACGGCCCCAACACCAGCACCAACGTAGCCGCCGGCCGGGCCTGGGGACCGAAATTCAACGGCCAGCTTTATTACCAGTACAACCCCGCCGCCCCGGACGGGAAACCCGTCGAACGCACCGAGTGGAAACCGTACGAGGGCTACGTCTCCGACTTTTTCCGGACGGGGGTGACCTTTTCGAACAGCATTGCCCTGGAGGGAAGCACCGACCGGAGTTCGGCCCGCCTGTCGTTGACCCATTTGAAGAACGAATGGATTATGCCTAATACCGGATTCAAGCGAACCGTGGCCGCCTTGTCGGTTAACCACCGGATTTCGGATAAGTTCAAGGTCAGCGCCAAGGCGAACTACACCAACAAGCGGAGCGACAACCTGCCCTTGGCGGGCTACAACAACCAATCCATCGGGTACTTCATGATTCTGGGCACGGCCCCCAGCATCAACATCGACTGGTTTAAACCGTACTGGCAACCCGGCCAGGAGAACGTGCAACAACGCAATCCTTTCAACCCCGGGCCGGACAATCCTTACCTGCAAGTGTACGAAATGCTCAACAAGGAAAGCAAGCACGGCGTGATCGGTACGGTTTCCGCCACCTACGTGTTCTCGCCCAACCTGGACGTAACGGTCCGTTCGGGGTTGGACCTGGCTTACGAAGAACGGTCGCAACAACGCCCCTACAGCATGACCAGGTACCCCCGGGGAATGTTCCGGCTGCAGAACGTATTCAACTACGAATCCAACACGGACGTGCTCCTTACCCACCGGGGCACCCTGGCCAACACCATTGCGTATTCGGTATCGGTTGGCGCGAACGCCATGCGGCAGCGGTATAATTTCTCGGGAGCGTACGCCGATCAACTGGCCATGCCCGGGGTGTACGTAATCGGCAACAGCCTGGATCCGCCGGTGGCCGACCCCTACCAGTACCAGAAAGCCATCAACAGCGTCTACGCCGCCACCCAGTTTGCCTACCAGGATATGCTCTTCCTGGACGTGACGGGCCGCAACGACTGGTCGAGCTCGCTGCCTGCGGCAAATAATTCTTACTTCTACCCCTCCGTCAGCACCAGCTTGGTGTTGAACGAAATGCTGGCGCTGCCCAGGGCGGTTTCGTTCGCCAAGCTGCGCTTTTCCTGGGCGCAGGTGGGCAACGACACCCGACCTTACCAAACCCAGAAGTACTACGACCGGATCTACAGCAACGGCTTTACCAACCCCTCCACGCTGTACTTCGCCGATCTGAAACCCGAAATCACCTCGAGTTTTGAAGCCGGCATCGACCTTCGGGTGTTGAATAACCGGCTGGGGCTGGACGTGGCGGTTTACCGCAACAACAGCCGCAACCAGATTCTGGACACCCCGCTCGACATTACCACTGGCTATTCGCGGGCCCTCAAGAACGCCGGTTTGATCAGCAGCCGGGGAGTGGAGGTTCGCCTGACGGGCACGCCGGTGGTGGCCAACCGGTTCAAGTGGAACAGCACCCTTACCTGGTCGATGAACCGAAGCTACGTGAAGGAGCTGACCGAGGGAGTACCCAGCCAAGTGCTGGCCAGTCACATCAACGCCTCCATCGAAGCCCGGGTGGGGGGCCGGATGGGGGACATCTACGGGACGGGATTTCAGCGCTCCCCGGAAGGCCAGGTTGTGTACACCGCCGCCGGGATAACCGCCCCGGTGGACCCCAACTTACGGCTGTTCGGCAACGCTTTTGCCGATTGGAAAGCGGGCCTGCTGAACGAATTCACCGTCCGCGATTTTCGGGTCAGCCTGCTCTTCGACGGGCAAAAGGGCGGCGACGTGTTTTCGCAAACCAATCACAAGCTCAACACCCTCGGAAAGACCAAGGTAACGCTGCCCGGCCGCGACGGGGGCATTGTCGGGAACGGAGTCGTGCGCCAACTGGACGGTACGTACGTTCCCAATACCACCAACGTGTCGGCTAGCCGGTACTACGACGAATACTACGCGTTGAGCAACGTGGAAACCAACATCTTCGACGCTTCCTTCATCAAACTGAGGGAGGCCCGCATCGCGTACAGCCTGCCCCCGGCCTGGTTGAGCCGGACGGCCTTTAAGCAGGTAAGCATTGCGCTCTACGGAAGGGACCTGTTGCTGTTTACCAAGTTCCCGGCGTTCGACCCCGAGGCGGCCAATCTCAACAACGATACCATCGTTCCGGGAATTGAGATCGCGCAGCTGCCTTCCACCCGGACCACCGGCGTGAACCTGACCGTTACCTTCTGATTGTTCCCGGTAGAAAAAACTGAATTCCCATGCCATTCATAAAAAACATCCGCCTTCCGATCCTGGTCTTTGGTTGCCTGGCGGTTGCCTGCACGGACAATTTCGACGAGGTCAACACCGACCCCAACCGACCGGAACAAGTCTATCCCGGCGCCCTGCTGGGACAGTTGCAGTACCGGCTCGTGAACACCAGCATCGGCGCGGCCCGTTCGTTTACGCACGAGGTGATGCAAGTTGAGGCTCCCCGGGTCAGCACCGACGGTGGATTGCACCGGTATCAGGTTTCCGAAAATGCCGGCAACGATTTGTGGAACAGTGTGTACAGAGCCATGACTGACGTGGAGGACCTGCGGGCGATTTCGGAGAGGCTGAAGGAGGACAACTACCGGGCGATTGCCCTGATCTACCAGTCCTGGGGGTATTCTCTCCTGACGGACTGCTTCGGCGACATCCCGTATTCGCAGGCAACCCGGGCCGCCGAAGGCACGCTTCAGCCCGCCTTTGACCGCCAGAAGGACATTTACGTTGGGCTCCTCAGCAACCTGGAAACCGCCAACGCGCTCCTGGACGACACCAAAGCGTTGACCTTCGGGGGCGACCAGGTCTACAACGCCAATGCCCTGTCCGGTGGAAAGAGCGTCGGCATTCTCCGGTGGAAGAAATTCGCCAACTCCCTCCGCCTTCGGCTGCTGCTCCGGATCCTGAAACGGGACGGGGAGATCAACGTCCGGGAACAAATCAACGCAATCCTGGGCGACGCCGCCACCTACCCGGTGTTTACCGCCGTGGCCGAGGACGCCATTTTCCGGTACACGGGCACCTTCCCGTACTTCAATCCCTACTACAACGCCCGGGTGTCGGACTGGCGGGGAGGAAATTATTACACCCAATTCTTCCTCGGCAAGATGAACGCCGAGGATGATCCCCGCCGGGCGATCTGGGCCACCCGGGTGACGGTGGGCGGGGTGAGTACCTACCAGGGGATTCGAAGTGGTTACGAGAGCAACGTGGAGTACGCGGTCGACCGGAATTCCAGCTACCTCGATGCCCTCAAGACGCTGCCGCAATTGGGCATCATGATGACCTATTCCGAACTGGAATTCATCAAAGCCGAGTTGGCGCTGAAGGGTTTCGCCACGGGAAAAACCGCCAAGGCCCACTACGACGACGGAATTACGGCCTCCATGGCCCAGTGGGGGGTTGCCTTGCCGGCCGGGCACCTCCAAAAGCCCGGCGTAGCCTACCCGGCCGCCGCCACCCAGGAGGGTCAGTTGGCGCAGATCTTGGGGCAAAAATACTACGCGCTGTTTTTCACCGACTACCAGTCCTGGTTCGAGAAAAGAAGGACCGGTTACCCGGAACTGCCCTGGGGACCCGGTATTCCCGCCGGGAATCAGTTTCCGTCCCGGCTCCCGTATCCCAACTACCTGCAATCGCTCAATCCCGAAAAGCTGGCCGAAGCGGTTCAGTTTATGGGCGGGGATGACAGCAACGTGAGGGTCTGGTGGGAGAAGGATTGAATGTCGAACTGA
>JACMKY010000085.1 GCA_014379925.1 Cytophagales bacterium
AAATTCTTTCGTAATCTTTCGACGTACGCATTCCTCTCAAGCCATCTTTTCGGAACCCCGTATCGTCAACTGATCAAGCGGGTCTCCAATTGATTCTGCTGCTCCCGTTTTTAGGATTGTGGCCAGATCAAAATCTCAGTGAAAAAACTATTTCCGTAGCGAGGGATTTAAATCCCTCGCTACGGAAATAGTTTTTAGCTTCTCTCCTCTACTCCAACAGCGACAGCACGTCTTCCTTGGACAAGGATTTGACGAAGCCTTCCTCGGTGGTGATGAGTTCGCTGGCCAGGCGTTGCTTGTTGCGTTGCAGGGCCAGGATTTTTTCCTCGACCGTGTGCTGGGTGATGAATTTGTAGGTGAAGACCTTGTTTTCCTGCCCGATGCGGTGCGCCCGGTCAATCGCCTGGGCCTCGATGGCCGGGTTCCACCAGGGGTCGAGGATGAACACGTAGTCGGCGGCGGTCAGGTTGAGGCCCAGTCCGCCGGCCCGGAGGGAGATCAGAAAAACGGACACGCGGGCGTCGGTTTGGAACAAGCCCACCGGTTCGTGCCGGGCGCGGGTCGCTCCGTCCAGGTAGGCATACCGGAGTTTGTTCTCATCCAGGTACGCCCGCAGAATGGCCAAATGCTTAACGAATTGGCTGAAAACCAGAATTTTGTGTCCTTCGGCGATGGCCGTCTCCAACCGGTGAATGACGTCTTTCAGCTTGCCGGAATCTCCTTCGTAGTCCGGATTGACCATCTTGGGATGATTGGCCAGTTGGCGCAGCTTGGTCAGGCCCTGCAGCAGCACCAACTGCGACCGGGACATGCCCTTCTGGTCGATGTGTTCGAGGATCTTGTTGCGGTAGTGCGACTTCGCCGCTTCGTAGGCTTCTTGCTGCCGCTCCGACATCTGGCAGTACTGGATGCTTTCCACTTTTTCGGGCAATTCAGTGGCCACCTGCGACTTGTGCCGCCGCAGGATGAACGGCTTGATGATGGCGTACAGCCGCTGCATCTTCTGCTCGCGGAGTGCCGCCCCGTCGTTCTTCCGCTCGATGGGAAACAGGAATTCATTCCGGAAGAACGTCTGCGTACCCAGCAAGCCCGGATTGATGAACGACATCTGCGACCACAGATCCAGGGTGCTGTTTTCCAGCGGCGTGCCCGTCAGGATAAGGCGATGCCTGCCCACCAGTTCGGTCACCGCCCGGGCAATGTGGGAGGTGGGATTTTTGATCGCCTGCGATTCGTCGAGGATGACGTAGTGGAAACAATACGTCTTCAACAGGTCCACGTCGATGCGGGCGATGCCGTAGGAAGTGAGCACCAGGTCGTAGTCCTCGAACTGAGCGACATTCTTCTCGCGCAGCGTGCCCGTGTAGGTAAATACCCGTAACTGCGGCGTGAACCGCCGGGCTTCCACGGCCCAGTTGTAGATCAGCGAGGTGGGCATAATGAGCAGGCTGGCCCCGGTGCTGCCCGCTTCCTTCTGCGCCTGCAGCAGTGCCAGGGTCTGCACCGTTTTTCCCAATCCCATGTCATCGGCCAGGCAACCCCCGAAATGGTACTTGTTGAGGAAGAGCATCCAGTTGTAGCCGGCTTTTTGGTAGGGGCGCAAGGTGCCCACGAAGCCGGCGGGCAGGGGGCCGTCCTCGATTTCTTCGAAGTCGCGCAACTGCGCCAGACGGCGGTTCATCGTCAATTGCGCCAGGTTGCCGCGTTGCAGGTCCTGTACCAGCGAAAGGTGGTGTTTGCGCAGCGTGAGGGGTTCGCGGTCGGCGTCGGTTTCCTCCACGAAAGCCAGCAACTCGGCGTACTGCGCGAACCACGCGCCGGGAATGACGGCAACCTCGCCGCTGGGCAGCGTGAACTCCCGCTTTTTGGCCAGGATCAGGTTGCGCAGCTTCAGGAAAGGAATCTCGAAATCGCCGAACCGGACGGTGGCGTAAATGTCGAACCAGTCCGTATTTTCGTTGATGGAGACCTGGATGGAGGAAGGGCCCACGAAGTACTTCTTAACGTCGTTCGCGTTTTGGCGCAACGCGAAGCCCTGTTCCTGCAACCGCGGGCCGTGTTCCCGCATCCAGTCGAGGGCCTGGCTCCTGGGCAGCACGGCCCGGCCGTGCTTGGTTTCCAAACCGGCCTGCCGGAGCAGTTCCCACTTCCGCCGCTCGGCGGCGAGGTCCCGGCGGATTTTGTGGAAGATGTATTGGTCGTCGTTGCGCTCCACGCTGACGTTGGCCGCCTGGGCTAGGGTATCGCCCTTAAACCGGAAGTCTCCGTACCCGAAAGAGAGCTCGAAAACCAGTTGGCTTTCCTCGGACGGCGCCGCCTGACCGTAGTCGGCTTCTTCTTCCTCCCCCTCTTCGTCCCCGAACAAGACCAACGCCGGGTGACGGGCCGGCTTTACCTCCGAAAAGGTGAGCAGTGGCTGGGGTACGTAGTGCGCCGACCGGATCTCGAATCCCTTGGCGTGCACATCGAAAGCCGCCACCAAGGGCGCCACGAACTTGCGGTAGTAGGTGTCTTCGACGTTCCGGGGAATGACAATGAAGTGCTTGCCGAGGAAGGGTTTGATTTTTTTGCCGTCCACCTCTTTGTCGAAGCCGTACAGCTTGTCGTCCAGGATCATCCACGCGGGCTGGTTGCAGATGATGAGCGCGTTTCGGAACTGGAAATCCACCTTTTCCTTCCCGCACCTCACGGTGGGAAAGTAGTGCGTGTTGTCGGGGTTGCGCCGGAAATGAAACCGGACGCTGGCCTTTTCGCCCACCGGTTGGATGCGCTTCCAGGTCGGGTCGCCGTCGTTGCCCATGATAAAAAGCTGCTTGCCGGCAACGAGTCCCAGAATATCGGCCCGCAGCCCGTCCACGTAGTGTTCGATGGCCTCCTGCAGGGCCTTGTCGCCTTTGTGGGGGTCATAGGCCTTGAGAAAGAAGTCAGTCAGGGCGATTTTCTTGTTGGAGAATTTGCGCAGGATTACTTCCTGTTGAAGGGCATCCGTGAGCCGGACCAGCTGGAAATCCTGCTCGTCCAAGCCAGTGGCAAATTCCCGGGCGTTCTTGTCGGAGAGGCTCTGGTGTTGCAGGGTCAGCTGACCTTTGCCGTTTACCTGCACCACAAACGCCTCGAACAGGTAGCCAAGGTATTCGTGCTCGAAAAGGGAATAGATGAGTTGAAAAGGCTGGGTGGTAGAGACCTTCATTTAAGCGACCTTTATTTAATTGAGCGGCACCCCGCTGAAAAAAGACCACCCCAAAGTAAAGTTTTTGCCCGCGCCTTTCTCACTTTTTTCATTAAAAATTCGCAAATATTTTACGAACGGCAAAAGGAAAGCGGTAAGTGTTTGCCAATCTCGCTTTTGCGTTGCATCCTTGGCCGATTCTTTGCTTCTTTGCGCTCAAAGCGGTTGTCCTTGAAACCCATTCCCTTCGTGCGTCCCCCGGCCCTGCGGGCCCACCAGAAAATCGGCGTGGTTTCGGTGGCGGGCCGCACCCCCCCGGCCCGGGCGGAGCGGGCCCTTCGCACGTTGGAAGGCTGGGGGCTGGAGGTGGTGCTGGGTCCGCACGCCTTCGACACCCACCACGCCTTCGCCGGTACGGATGCCCGGCGCGCCGACGATTTGCAGGCCATGCTCGACGCGCCCGACATCCGGGCGATCATCGCCACGCGCGGGGGCTACGGCACTTCCCGCCTGATCGACCGGCTCGACTTCTCCGCCCTCCGGCGGGCACCCAAATGGATCGTGGGATTCAGCGACGTGACGGTACTGCATAACCACCTGCACGGCCTCGGACTGGAAAGCCTGCACGCGGCCATGCCGGTCACCTTCCACTACGCCGGCGCTGAGCCCTCCGTCGAAACCCTGCGGGCGCTGCTTTTCGGGGAGGAAATCCACTACCAACTCGAAGCCGCCCCGCCCAACCGGCTGGGCGAAGCCACGGGTGCGCTCACCGGCGGCAACCTCTCGCTGCTGGTACACCTGATCGGGACCCCTTCGGAGGTGGACACGACGGGCAAAATCCTGTTCATTGAAGACATCGGAGAGTATGCCTACCACCTCGATCGAATGATGATTCAGTTAAAAAGGGCCGGTAAGTTGGCTCATTTGGCGGGTCTGATCGTGGGGCAGATGACCGACGTGAAAGACCGGGAGGGCGAGGTGCCGTTCGGCAAGACGCCCTACGAAATCATTACGGAAGCGGTGGCCGAGTACCCCTACCCGGTCTGTTACCACTTCCCGGTGGGGCACGAGGCGGTCAACTGGGCCTTGCCCTGCGGCCGGACGGCTACCCTGCGGGTGGGCGAGCAAGGCGTGAGCCTGGTCAGTTAGGCAATGACTAATGGTGAATAATCATTAATCATTCACCATTAATCATTCACCATTATTTGCTTCGTTCGATGGTGTAGCGCACCAGTTGGCCCAGGGAGTCGCGGTAGGGGGAGTCGGGAAACGTGAGGAGGGTGCGGTGGGCTTCGGCTTCGTACTGCTTCATCACTTCGGTGGCGTAGGCAATGCCGCCCGATTCCTTGACGAAACCGATTACTTCGCGCACCTTGGCGGGCTGGTTGCTTTCGTTCTTGATCAGGTTGATGATGTGCCGTTTCTCCCACCAGCCCGCCCGGTTGAGTGCGTAGATCAGGGGAAGGGTCATTTTCTTTTCCTTGATGTCGATGCCAACGGGCTTGCCAATCTCGTCGTTGCCGTAATCGAACAAATCGTCTTTGATCTGGAAGGCGATGCCCACTTTCTCGCCGAACAACCGCGCCCGGGCGACGGTGTCGGCATCGGCGGCGGCCGAACTCGCCCCGGCGGCGCAACACGAAGCGATCAGCGAAGCGGTTTTCTGGCGAATGATCTCGAAGTACACGTCCTCGGTGATGTCCAGCCGGCGGGCCTTTTCGATTTGAAGCAATTCTCCCTCGCTCATCTCGCGCACCGCCGTCGAGACAATCTGCAGCAGGGAAAAGTCGCCGTGTTCGATGGAAAGCAGCAGGCCCCTCGAAAGCAGGTAATCGCCCACCAGGACGGCAATCTTGTTTTTCCAGAGTGCATTCACCGAAAAGAAACCCCGGCGGTAGTTGGAATCGTCCACCACGTCGTCGTGCACCAGGGTAGCGGTGTGGAGCAGTTCGATGAGGGCCGCGCCCCGGTAGGTGGCCTCCGTAATTTCGCCGCAAACGCCCGCGCTCAGAAACACGAACATCGGCCGGATCTGCTTGCCCTTCCGCTTGACGATGTAATTCATGATCTTGTCGAGCAGCATAACGTTGCTCTTCATAAACGAGCGAAACTTGTGTTCGAAGGCATTCATCTCATCGGCGATGGGAGCCTGGATGTCCTGGATGGTCAGCATGATGCCGGTCGTACGTTGCAAGTGCGGTAAAGGTTGGCAATGAGGGCGGTTTGGTGAGCCTGCCCGCACCGGAAGACAACTTTCCGGGGGCATCGCCGTTGGTAAGCAGAAAGCCAACTGACGGGAGAAAACCAGTTTCGTGCGTCGTTGCGCTTTTTCGAATCGGTGTAGTATTTGATCCCCTTTCCAACCTCATTCTTCCGTCTAAATGCGGAACATTGTCTTCTACTTCCCATCATCCTTAAAAACCACGATCGGCTATGAATCCTGCGTACATTCTGTTGTGCCTGCTGAATTTGGCACTTATCGTTTGGGTGTTGGTAAAATTCACGCAGGAAAATCCGCCACCTCCCCGGGACGACGATGACGACGGGGGCGTGCCGTTTGGACACGTTCTGCCCGATTTCGATCTGCCGAGTGGCAGCGGCTTGGACGACCTGTTGGTCGATCGTCCCCCGAAAGATTGGGTAGATGCCCCTAGCCGCCCCGTCCCCGCGTCGCGCGAAGAATACCCCACCGCCGTGCCGGCCAGGTAAACGAGGTTGGTAACCGCAGCTCTTTGCCGCCAACGACGTTGAGGGCCGACGGCTGCTCCCGGTGACGGGTGGCCAAAGCCGCTCGTCGGGTTCACTTTTGGCTGCCAGGACCCGGAATTCTTCAACCCGATTGCTGGTTGTCGGACACGGCTGGCTTGAAAAGTAGCAGAAAGCAACGTGGGCTTTTCAAAAGACGACAAGAAGCGGTAGCTTTGCCCACTTACTGCCTGGCTGTGAAAGTAGAAAGCCCCGTTCGGAATAAACCCTTCAAGGATTTCATCGTGTTTTTCCTGGTGGCCTTCGCCGGGGCTTCCGTCAATTTCAGTGCCCGGATTATTTACGGCCAGTTTTTGCCCTTCAACCTGAGCATTGTACCAGCCTACCTGACGGGCATGATCGTTGGTTTCGTTCTGACCAAGCGGTACGCATTCAACGCCAAAGCTTCGGGAAACACCCGGCGTGAAATGGTCAAGTTCCTGCTCATTTCCCTGTTGGCGCTGGCCGTCACGTACGTCACCTCGGTGTCGGTGCTGCCCCTGCTGAACCGTCACCTGGCCGACGTGTCTTTGTTCTTTCGCCAGACGTTTGCCCACGTCACCGGAATGGGCCTCAGCTTCCTTACCAACTTCTTTGGCCACAAGTTGTTTACCTTCAAAAGCACCGGTTTTTACGAACGCGTCCGGCAAAAGCAGTAGTCAATTATCAATTTCCCCCGAAGGGATCAATGGTCATGGTGAGCGATAGCGAGCTTGTCGAACTACGAACCACAATTATCAATGAGTCATTCTGAGCTTGTCGAAGAACGGGTCGGTGTCGTGCCCGCATCCTCCGACCGGGCTGCAAACAGCCGCCTCACGAAGTAACGACGCGGACAGCGTCTCGGGGCGGCCCAGTCCGCAGGAACGCGGTCCCGTAATCGGCGACGGCCGCCCTAAGCTTGATCACTGGTCATGGTTGATTGATTGGAGTTCTCCCTTTACGAATTGCATCAGTTCAGTGATGTAGGCGTGCGAGAAATCGAAGCGGATGTGGGCGGCGGCGTAGATTTCCCGGATGGGACGGGTGTAACCCAACTTCAGCGCCGCCAGATAGCCCTCCAGGCCTTGCTCCGGATTTTCCTTGTAGTTTTTCCAGATGGCTACCGCGCCCAGCTGGGCAATGCCGTATTCAATGTAGTAGAAAGGCACTTCGTAGAGGTGAAGCTGCTTCTGCCAGAGGTACGCCCGGTAGTTTTCCAGCCCCGTCCAATCCGTTACGCGCTCAGTGAACCGTCCGTACGTTTCATTCCAGGCCTGCCGGCGCTCCTCCACGCCGTGTTCCGGATGCTCGTATACCCAGTGCTGAAACTGGTCGACGGTTGCCACCCACGGCAGGGTCTCGACGATCTGCTCCAGGTGCTGCACCTTGGCCCGCCGCAGATCAGCGGGTGATTCGAAAAACAGGTCCCAGTGGTCCATCGTGAGCAGCTCCATGGTCATCGAAGCCAGTTCCGCCACCTCGGAGGGGGGATGTTTGAAGGCGCTCAGCATCAGGTCGCGCGTCAGGAAGGAATGCACCGCGTGGCCGCCCTCGTGCAGCAGCGTTACTAGGTCGCGCAGGTTGGAGGTGGCGTTCATGAAGATGAAGGGCACGCCGATTTCGTCCAGCGGATAGTTGTAGCCGCCGGGTGCCTTTCCCTTGCGCGATTCCAGGTCCAGGTGCCCCATCTCCTTCATAATGGCCAGGCATTCGCCCAGGAAGGGATGCAGGCGGGTGAAACACGCGATGGTCGTGTTGAGCAACTCTTCGCCGCTGCGGAAAGGCCTCAGCGGGGGCCGGTTCGACACGTCTACGCGCAGGTCCCAGGGACGGAGGGGCTCCAGTTGCAAGGCCTGCTTGCGTTCCCGGGCCAGATCGTCGAGCAGCGGCACCACGGCCCGGGCCACCGCCCCGTGGAAAGCGAACGTGTCTTCGGGCGTATAGTCGAACCGGCCCAGGGCGGCAAACGTGTAGTCGCGGAAGTTGGCGAAACCGGCGTTGCGGGCCACCTGATCGCGCAGCCGGACGAGCTTGTTGAATAATTCGTCCAGGGCGTCCCGGTCCTGGTAGCGGCGCTCCTGGATCTTGCGGTAGGCCGCCTCACGCACCACCCGGTCGGGAGACTGCAACCGGTCGCCGGCCCGTTGCAGGGTCATTTCCTCCCCGTCAATCACGACCGTCATGGCACCGGCGATGGCGCCGTACTTGCGCTCCTCGGTCTGAATCTCGGTATTGAGTGGAATGTTCGCTTCCCGGAAAATTTCCACGGCCTTCTTCATCCCCCGGATCAGCACGTCGAAACCCGCGTCGCTCAGTTCGCCCAGGTAAGGATTGGCGAGGGCTTTCTGGTCGAGTTCGTTGCCGTAGGCCGTCATCCGGGGCTGCACCTCGGTGATGAAGAAGTTGAGCTGTTGGGTGAATTCGGGATTGGCCGTGTCGCAGGTCATGCGGATGTAGCGCCAAGCGAAGTTCTCCGACAAAAAAGATTCCAACTCGCTCCGGTTGAGGAACCAGTTCCTCAACTCCGCCGCCGAACCGATGGACTGGTTTTTCAGGTGTTCGTAAAACGGTTTTACGTCTTCCCAACTGACGAAGGGGCGGCCTTCCGTGTCAAAATTGTCCGGAATGAAGTGACGCTTTTTTCGCTGGGGAATGGTCTGGGCGGTTAATGCGGACATAAACGTTTCGTGGGTGGTTTTGGCCGGTGGCTATGGTGTGGTTCGGCTACCGGCGTTCGTCTCGGAAGTTACAAAAAAATATCGGAACGGGAGACGGAGAAACCACATTCCGGCGAATCAGGACCCCATTGGCCAGGCAACGGCGGGTTGCGCTTTTTTAATCCATTTTATGAAAAGTGTATCCTAGTGACAGTTGAAACACGCGGTTGGTCCGGCTCGGGACCTGGTTGGAAATACTTTCGGTAACGTTGGCAAACCCCAGGTTGTAGCGGGCGGTCAGGTTGAGGCCATTTTCCAGCGCGTATCCCACGCCCAAGGCCAGCCCGAAGTCGATTTGCTTGTAGCCGCCGAAATCGTCGCGGTTCAGAAAATACCCGACCTGGGGCCCCAGTTGGACGGTGGCACCCGGACCGACCTCGATCCTGAACAGGATCGGCAGGTTGAGGTAATTGTGATTGAACCGCGCGGGAAACTGCCCCGTCAACTGGAAACCCTGCTGGGAATAGACCAGTTCGGGCTGGAGGGAAACGCGCTCCGACAGAAACGTGATCAGGTACGCCCCCGCGTGGAAGCCCGCCTTGGCCGAACCGATTTGGGAATCGTTGCCCCCGAGGGAGGAAATGTTTAACCCGCCCTTGAGACCGAAGTCAAACGGCCGACGGGTAGCCTCCCGTTCCTGGGCCGCCGCCAATGAAACGGCCAGGCAAAGAAAGAATCCTGATAAGTACTGTCGCACGGTGTTGCCGGATTGATCGTACCTCGGATGCGTCCCTTGTACGGTTCCCCCGCAATTCCCGTAATTTACCCGACAAAAGCAAGCGATGCCGACCACTTTCCTCATTTACGGGGCCTACGGGTACACGGGCGAACTAATTGCCCGGCGGGCGGTGCAGCGGGGTCACGCCCCCCGGCTGGCGGGCCGCGACGAGGCGAAGCTGAAACCCCTGGCGCTGGAATTGGGCCTGCCCTACGAAACCTTCGAACTGGCAGAGACCACGAAACTCGACGAAAGCCTGGGTCGGGTAGACGCCGTGCTGCACTGCGCCGGACCTTTTTCCCGGACCGCCCGAACGGTGGTGGACGCCTGCCTGCGTCACCGGAAGCACTACCTCGACATCACCGGCGAAGTGGACGTGTTCGAGTGGATCGCCACCCGGCACGAAGCGGCCCGGCGGGCGGGCGTGGTGTTGCTGCCCGGCACTGGCTTCGACGTGGTGCCTTCCGACTGCCTGGCCGCCCACCTCCGGCGTCGGCTGCCCGACGCCGAATGGCTCGAACTTGCTCTCCAGGGGCCGGGCCGGGTGTCGCGCGGCACGGCCCTGACCATGGTGGAAGGGATGACCAAAGGCGGCTTGATTCGCCAGAACGGCGCGCTGAAAAAAGTGCCGACCGCCTTCCGGACGAGAAAAATTCCCTTCGGGGGAGGGCAACAACTGGCCGCCAGCATTCCCTGGGGCGACGTTGCCACGGCCTACTACAGTACGGGGATTCCCAACGTGATCGTTTACCTGGCCGTTACCCCTTCGATGCGGCGGGGGATGTGGGCTTTGCGCTATCTGGGCTGGTTGCTGCAGGCGAAATGGATACGGGCATTGCTGAAAAAACGGATACGCGCTACCCTCACCGGACCCGATCACCAACACCGCCGTACGGCCCGGAGTTATTTGTGGGGAGAAGCCCGCAACCGGGCGGGGCAAACAGTGACGGCCCGCCTCCAAACCCCCGAAGCCTACCACCTCACGGCCACCACCGCCCTGCTGGCGATGGAAAGGGTGCTGGCGGGTGGCGTGACGCCCGGCTTTCAAACGCCCGCCCGCGCCTTCGGACCGGATTTCATCCTGGAAGTGGACGGAGTAAAGCGGGACGATGAATAACGTCCGTATCTGGTAGTTAGCAAACACAATATTGTCTTTCAGCCGTTTCGCGTTGCGCTGTTTAGCACCGATGCCCGACAATGCCATCCACCGGAGAATTCGTTGCCAAGCACTAAGCGCAACCCGATCGGCCCGCCGTTAGACATTGAACCGGAAGTGCATGATGTCGCCGTCTTCGACCACGTAGTCCTTTCCCTCGATGGCAACCTTGCCCGCTTCCCGGCAGGCAACTTCGGTCTTGTAGGCCTGGTAATCGGGTAATTTGATGACTTCGGCCTTGATAAAGCCCCGCTCGAAGTCGGAGTGAATTACCCCGGCGGCCTGCGGAGCCTTGAAGCCTTTCCGGATGGTCCAGGCGCGCACTTCCTTTTCCCCGGCGGTGAAGTAGGTGATCAGGTCCAGCAGGGCGTACGACGCTTTGATGAGTTTACTCAAGCCGGATTGTTTCAAACCGTACTCTTCCAGAAACAACGCCCGTTCTTCCAGGTCGGCGATCTCGGCGATCTGGGCTTCAAGGGCGGCGCAGACCACCACCACCTCCGCCCCCTCGTCGGCGACGGCCGCCTTCAGGGCCGCCACGTAGGCGTTGCCCGTCAGAATCGAACCTTCGTCCACGTTGGCCACGTAGATCACCGGTTTGATGGTGAGCAGGTGCAGGTCGGCCACCGCCTCCCGGTCTTCCCTCGGTACGGAAAGGCTGCGCGCGTTCTTGCCCGCCTGCAGGCGTTCCTGGTAGTGCAGCAGCGTGGCCAGCTCTTTTTTGGCTTTCGCATCGCCCGACTTGGCGGTCCGCTCGGTCTTGGCAACCTTTTTGTCCACCGATTCCAAATCTTTCAGCTGCAACTCATTGTCGATGACTTCCTTGTCAAACACCGGGTCTACTCCGCCGGCCACGTGCACCACGTTGTCGTCGGCAAAGCAGCGCACCACGTGAATGATGGCATCCACTTCGCGGATGTTGGCCAGGAACTTGTTGCCGAGTCCTTCGCCCTTGCTGGCCCCTTTCACCAACCCGGCAATGTCCACGAATTCGATCACGGTGGGCAGCACCCGCTGCGGCTTCACCAGCCCCTCCAGCACCTGCAGCCGGGTATCGGGCACGGTGATTACGCCCACGTTGGGTTCGATGGTGCAGAAAGGGTAGTTCGCGGCTTCGGCTTTGGCGTTGGACAAGGCATTGAACAGGGTGGATTTGCCCACGTTGGGCAATCCGACAATCCCGCATTGAAGGCTCATGGCAGAGAAGAAGTTGGAAACGGTAAATTTCGAGGCGCAAAAATAGCGGGTTATTTCCAGAAAGTACGGAATACCCGCTTGCGGAAATTCACGTCCGAAGAATTAACCCGGCATTTACCGCGCGGAGTGCCCGGCACCAGGCGCACTCCGGTGGCAGTGGTCAGGTCAGGTACGAAGTCCACCGTCGGCACGCACTGGACTTGGGTTCGGCTGGTCAGAGCCAGTATACCAGCCTGGAGGACAGCACCGCCAAGACGAATCTTTTCACGGAGGAGAAATAGGGTAGGAGAGGAGTAACCGATCCGCCGATCAATACTTGATGACCTTCCGGACAATCTCCTGGTCGGGGAAACGCAGGCGCACG
>JACMKY010000659.1 GCA_014379925.1 Cytophagales bacterium
TACAAGGGAAAGTGCGCGGTAAAGCAAGGTACCTTCGAGGAGTTGGTGCCGATGCGGAACGCCATCTGCCAACGGGGCATTTCGGCCGAAGTGATTTAATGTGGGTTATAAGCTGCAGGTTGCAGGTTACAAGTTAAAGATCATAATGCTTGTTGCTTGTCAAATTTAAAAACCTGCAACCTGCTAACCTGTAACCTGCTAACCTGCTAACCCCCAACCCCTTGAATTTTCCTTCCAAGTTGATTGAGGATGCCGTCAACGAAATGGCCAAGTTGCCGGGAATCGGCAAGAAGACGGCGCTCCGTTTGGTGTTGCACTTACTCAAAAAGGAAGAAACCCACACCTTGGCCCTCGCCGACTCGCTGGTAAACCTGCGCACCAACGTGCAGTATTGCCGCCAGTGCCACAACCTCTCCGACAGCACGCTTTGCAGCATTTGCACCAATCCCCACCGCGATGCCTCGCTGATCTGCGTGGTACAGGACATCCGAGACGTGCTGGCGATTGAAAACACGGCCCAGTACCGGGGCCTGTACCACATTCTGGGCGGCATTATTTCCCCCGTGGAAGGCATTGGTCCCGCCGACTTGAACGTAGAGTCGCTCGTGCGGCGGATGCAGGCGGCAGCCGAACCGGGTCGAACCAGTGCGGTCTCTCCTTCGGATGCCGTCCGTACCTACGCCGACGAGGATCAGGTCTCTACTCAACACGCCCGGGAAGGCAAAGAAAACTTTTCAGAAGCGCCTGCCCAAACCGGCACGGAAGCATTATCCGGGCCACTGACCCCGGTGAAAGAAATTATCTTTGCGCTCAGTTCCACCATGGAAGGCGACACCACCACGTTTTACCTCACCAAACGACTCAAGCCTTTCCGCGTCAAGGTTTCCACCATTGCCCGGGGCGTTCCCGTCGGCGGTGACCTGGAATACGCCGACGAAATCACGCTGGGTCGCAGCATCGTCGGCCGCGTGCGGTACGAGTAGGGATCAGCAAGCAAACGAGCAAGAAAGAAGAAAACCCACCCGATTGTTCTCCAAACGATTACTGCTTGCCTTTTTTGATTTTATCCCTTTCCCTTTGCCTGTTCCTTGCTTTCCTGGTTGCGTTTAGAAGCCGATCCGGGATGCTTCGCGCTTGTCGTACACTTCGAACGTTACCAGCAAGTAGTGGTCGGTCATGCTGAGGGCGATGGGACGGTTGCCCGCCAATTCGTAGCTGTCCTGCATTTCGTTTTTCAGTTTCTCCACGTCGAAGGTGGTCATGGCCTGGTCGCCCTCGAATTGCAGGGGAATTCGCCGGGTAAGGAACTTCAGTTCTCGGTTGGTAGTCATCAATTATCAATTATTGGTACGTATTCAGACGTTTGGGTGAAGCTTTTATTGTTCGCTGTCCACCCCTGCCGGTTGCATCATTTTGTGTTTCAAGCGGGCGTTGCTGCTGGTCAGCACGAGTGAGCCCATTGCGCCGGGTCGGATTTCGGCGGCATTGCCTTCGTCCGTGTCAATGTGCATCTCCAGCCGGAAATCGGGTGACACGCGGATGATTACGTCGCCGAAGGTCAGCCGCCGTTCTTCCGTTTGCACCTCCACCTCCACCACGTCGCGGTCTTTAACGCCGAACGCGTCGGCGTCGGCCAGGCTCATGTGGATGTGCCGCCAGGCGCAGATCACCCCTTCCTCCAGTTCCACCTTTCCCTGCGGCCCGATCAGGGTGATGCCGGGGCTATTGGCCACGTTGCCCGACTCGCGCACGGGCGCGTCGATGCCGAGGAAAAACTCGTCGGTGCGCGAAATCTCCACTTGGTTCTTGCTGCGAACCGGACCGAGAATGCGGACGTGCTCCACCTGGTTGCGGGGTCCGACCAGGGTGAGTTGCTCGTTGCAGGCGAACTGGCCGGGTTGCGAGAGGGGTTTGTATACCGTAAGCTGGTAGCCCGGGCCGAAAAGCTTCTCCACGGTTTCCTGCGTCAAGTGCACGTGGCGCGCCGACACGGCGATCGGAATCGGTGGAATGGTGTTGACCTTGTCCTTCTCCTCAATCAGGTTCGCCGTCTGGCGGGCAATGGCGTACTGCTCGTCGGTGGTGACGGCCAAGAGCTTGACGCGGCTGTAGTCGGTGGAAAAATCAATTACGTTGCGTTCGCGGGTTAATCTTACCGAACGGTTGGCATCCTCGTCAATCACCGCCCCGATGAAGTCGAGCCGGGAGGTGGCGCGGTGCCGGATCACGGGACTATTCTCTCCCACGCCCCCGGCAAAGGCAATGGCGTCTACCCCGCCCATTACGGCGGCGTACGCCCCGATGTACTTGCGGAGGCGGTGCGAAAACAACGCGATTGCCAGCCGACAGGCCTCGTCGCCTTCGGAAGCCTTCTCAATGATGTCGCGCATGTCGTAGGTGCCGGAAGTCAGTCCTTTCAGCCCGCTTTCCTGGTTCAGCAGGCGATCCAGCCCGGCGATGTCCAGGTTTTCTTCCCGGGCCAGGTACAGCAGCAGACCGGGATCCAGGTCGCCACTGCGGGTACCCATCACCAGCCCCTCCAGCGGCGTCATGCCCATGCTGGTTTCAATGGAACGCCCGTATTCGATGGCCGCCACGCTGCACCCGTTGCCCAGGTGACAGGTGATGAGCCGGAGTGAACGAAGGTCGGCCCGCAGGAAGCGGGCGGCTTGTTCGGCCACGTACTCGTGGCTGGTACCGTGAAATCCGTAACGGCGCAGGGCGTACTTTTTCGTCAGGTGGGCGGGCAGGGCGTACATCCGCGCCCGCGTGGGCAGCGTCTGGTGAAAGGCGGTGTCGAACACGGCCACGTGGGGAACCGCCGCGAAGAACTGCCGGGCCACGCGGATGCCTTCCAGATTGATGGGGTTGTGCAGGGGAGCCAGTGGAATGAGTGATTCGATGGTTTGTTCCACCTCCTCATCAATCCGCGTCGCCTGGTTAAAGCGCTCCCCGCCGTGCGTTACGCGGTGGCCCACGCCCTGGATGGGTTTCTTGTCGGACGATCCGTTGAGCCGTTCCATCAGCCGTGGAAAGATAAATTGCAACACGTGGGCGTGGCCACCCTCGTCGGCCGTCATCTTTTCGCTCTCACCGGAGAAGGAAACCACCGGGCGGTCCGAAAGTACCCGCTCGGCGTTCACGGTCAGGATTCGCTCGCCGCTGTCGGAATCAATCACCTCCATTTTTACGGAGGAGCTACCCGCGTTGATCACCAGGATGCGCATAGGGAGTGGAATAGATTGGGTTAGTACGTTCTACCGCCGGGGGCGGGAGAAGGTTTTCGAAAACCCCGAATTTAAGTTGATAGCCATTGGACGTTGGCAGTTGGATGCCGGCCACGCAAATCATCTCCCAAATGCGTGAACGCCCAAATCCCAATGCTCAAACGCTTGGCATTACCAACTTCCTCCCCTTTTTTTCGTATGATTGCCCTGTATCCAACCACCCAACCCATGGCAAAATGCGATCCGATCACCTACGAGGGGGTGACCCGACAAATTTTTGAAGGATTAAAGCAGGAACTGGAAGCGAAAGGTTTCAGCGTACCTGGCCCGAGTGGCATCATCAGCGGACCTTTCAGTATCCAGGTAGAATACGACTGGAGCGAGGGAAACCAGACGCTCTATACCCGCGTGGTGGACAAGAGTTTTTTCGTGCCCTGTAGCCAGATCCACGACCAACTCAGTCAGGCCCTGAACAAATACATCGCCTGATTCCGATTGGCGGGAAGGGGTTTTTCCGGCGAAGCGGAGGGCGCGGGCTTGATTGAGGTACCGCGAAAAACTTTTCCGGGCCGGAATAAGGCCGCGAGGGAACCAACCCGCGTTGGGCGGAAATGTGAACGGTTGTTGGAAACGCCGATTGGTCTGGTGGTCAAACGCCAGTACGCGGGCCGTTAGCCATTTTGTTCTTCTTTCTCGTACTGGTTGAGGTACACTATCCCACTTTCGGGCAATTGATCCCTGACCAAGCAGCAATCCCGGTTACCGTAATTTCCACCGTAAAGCAAGTCCACTGATCCAAAAAACGCCTTGTTCACTGGCAAAATCGTTTTGCTCGCTTTTCGTCAGACGGTTCCGAAGCGGTAATTGACGATGAACGTACAATGGCTTTCTTTCAAACGACGCGATAATCCACGAAACGCGGGTGCATTTTCCAATCGCGAAATGCGCACCTATCAACGATTCTCGTTTTGGTATGGTTCTGACGATCAATTGATAAGAATATCCGAATAAAGCCCAAACTTTCTTTCTGGCGAGTAAGTTGGTACTCCGCATCCCCTTATTGTCCTGAAGAAACAACGCCGTGCTGCCCGACTGAATGACCACATTTGCATTGACCGGAATTACCGGGCTGATCGGCAGCCATTTGCTTTTTGAAATCGTGAAACAAAACCTGTTTCAGCTCGACCGCATTCGCGTCATTGTGCTGGGCAGGAGCAAGGGCGAAGTTCCGTTGCGGGAGCGGGTTATCCGAATTTTCGGCGCGGGAGGGTACAGTTACCTGGGCAATGCCCCGTACGACCCCCGCGAGGTAGCGCATTTCCTCGGCCACCAACTGGTCTGCATTGACCTGTCACTCGACCAGGAGGCGGTCATTCCGGCGGCTCATTGGCAGGCGCTGCGCGGGGCGCCGATCGATTTCTTTTTCCACTTGGCAGCCCTGCCTGACCTGCGCAACCGTCCCGAAACGGAGGCCAACGTGATGAACGTCAACTTCGCCGGTACGCAGCGCGTGTTGGATCTGGTTGCCCAGTGCGAGGTAAAAGAGTTTGATTTCGTCAGTACGGCGTTCGTGTGCGGAAAGCACGGGGGCCACCTTTCCCCGGATTTTCTCAATCCCGCCGGGGCGTTCAACAACCCGTACGAAAAATCGAAGATGCTGGCCGAGCGGGCAGTACGGGAGTTTGCCGCCCGGAGCCCCACTCGCTGCCGGGTGTTCCGGCCTTCCATCGTGTGCGGTCGGCTCATGGAGCAACCCCTGGGCTACGTGAGCAAATTCGACGTGTTTTACCAGCTTTTCGGCTTTTTCTACCTCCTCAAAGCCTTACTCAACGGTGGTCAGCCGGTCGAGCGGGTAACGAACTTGCGGCTGCGCGCCGTTTTCGCCCCGGAAAGTAGCGCCAACTTCGTACCAGTGGACTACCTCGTCAAACTTCTCTATCAAGTTTGCCGACAAAACGCCGAAGGCGACAGCTTCCATTTGGTACACGAAAAAAACAGCAATTTCCAGGATTTCCTGGCCGCCGCCGCCGAAGAAATGGGTGTTACCGGTGTGCACGGCGTGAGCGAGGAACCCGCGCACAAAACGGCGGAGGAGCAGATGTACTACGGTCGCCTCGGTGGTTTATTCGAAGCCTACCTCAACGCACCGCCCAAACTGTTCGACACCCGCAACGAGCAGCCCGTGATTCGTCAGGCCGGGTTGCACTGCCCCGCCGTGCATTCGGGGAACATCAAAATCCTGATCCGCTACGCAATGCAACGGGACTTCGGGTTGGACCTGCCGAAAGTGTTGGCAAAGTTGGGCGGGCAGTGAAAGAAGGGAGAGCTGATAGAGGGTTCATTCCCTAAAACATCAAATCGAAGAGCCCGTGCCGCCCTTCGCCCTGATGTTGCCGCCGGGAATGGCTTCTGCTCAAAGTACCTCTACTGAAAGCGGAGCGCTGATTGCCAACTGCGGCCCATTCAAAGGGAAGAACCAGTGTTGGGGCCCATAAAATTACCCCAGTACGAACCCGCACGGCCGTAGTATTCGTGGCTGTTGGTTTCCGGCCAGTGGTCTTTGTCAAAACCCGGCGCCTCTTCAAGCTGTTGCTTGCTGGTATTCATCTTAAACACGTGTCCTTCGGCAAGTTCCAGCGAACGGAAGGGAATGGCAAACAGCTTTTCTCCCAGGCCCAGAAATCCCCCGTACTCCAATACCACGTACTCCACGTTCCCCCGGTGGATGTCGAGCATAATGTCCTTGATCTTTCCCAGATCCTCGCCTTGTCGGTTTTCCACCCGGTCGCCGATGATGGAAGTGGCGGTCAGGATTCGGACGGGCGAATTGGCGCGGCTTCCTTCGTGGTTCTCGCCAGTCAGGTTATCGGCATCTAGGCTCTTTTCCTGGATATCCATAGTGTCTCCTGTTTAAGTTGATCGATGTATTTACGTCAAACATTGAACTGGAAGGTACGGATTCCGGCCGAGAAGGTTTCTCACCCCCACGGTCCGCTTTCCAGCGGCAATCAGGCGTCCGGCCACCAAAACGCCGAAGCCACCGGAGGTTCGTTCCTCCGGTGGCTTCGGCGTTTTGGTGGCAGCTAGTTAGTCTACTACGCTAAATTGCTGGGTTTGCCCGTTGATGGTCAACGTAGCGACGTTGTCGCACGCACCGTTGCCGAAATCATACGTGGCCTCCGAGTGACCTTGCGATTTGATCAGGTACAGGCCTTTCGTGACACCCCACTCACACGCACTGTCGACGATTAGCGGGGAAGTGATGTCGGCCGAGAACGTCTTCCCTTGGCGGCTGGTACCAGACAATCCACCGGTCAGCTCCACGTTTGCGACTGGCATATCACCCTCTTTTTTGCCAGCAACGATCTTCAGCTTCCATTCGTAGCGGCTGGTCCAGCTCACCTTGGATCCGTCCTGGTAAGTAAGAACCGCGTCCTTGAAGGTATACAGGTAGTTGAAAGACTGGGCTGCTTGGTCGTAGCTCACGTTTACGGTGTATTTCCCGTCCAGTTTCTTTCCGTCGGCTTCGTAGCCCACGAATTGAGCGGCGATGTCCCAGAAACCCCCTTCCGAAGCAGCCGCACTGAACGTGAAGATGATCTTGCCTTTGCGCAATCCTTCTCCCGGACACTGTTGGCCGCTCCCGTAATCAACGGTGATCGTTCCAAAATGCGTACTATTGTCCACTTGGTAGGTAATGATGCCGCAATCGGTTTCCTGGATGGCGGCTCTTCTCCCCCCGGCCGAATTGTTTTGCTCGGACAAGGAAAGCACCATGGTATTGAGGGCTTCCACCTCGGCGACAACCTCGAGGGTGGCACTGGCCGCTTCAGAGTCTTGCTGAAAAGACGGCTTTACTTCTTCCTGGTCTTTTTTGCAGCTCGTTAAAGCGCCGAAAACCAGCAGGGTCAGCGCAAACGAAACGAAACGAACGTTTTTTTCCATTACTTCAAAAAGGGTTAATGGTGGATGATGCAGTGAACAACGGGTAGACAGTACTCTTTTATCGAGTGGTGATCCGGCAACGCGCATTTCAGGAATGGATGCGCCGGATGCCGAGGAAGGTAAGCGAGGGGGAGGGAACGGAGTCCATCCGGCAGGTAATGAAAGGAGGGTTTGGTTTTGAAAAAGGAAACGGGCTTTTCCTCAGAAAGGCGGCCGGTTGCGGGCCAGGTCGCCGTGGGCCATCGTAGTCCATTGCGCTCAGCCACCAATGACAAGTGTAATGAATGCCCCCACATTTCTCCTGGCGTCCGCTGGCTGGCGTTGCGCCGGACCGGGTTCCGCTTCAGCCGCCGCTGCTTCGCCCGTATTTTCTCCTCATCGACCGCACGCGCACGAAAGGCAGTCTCGTGAACGGGCAAGCTTTCAATCAGTATTCGTAAAACCGCTAACTTGCCCTTGCCTGATCATTTACCCCGTGGCTTCACCCAACTGGATCGAGAAACTGAAAACCCGCTGGGGCGTGCGCAACGCCGGACAGGTGGTGATCATTCTGGTGGTGTTTGCCTGCACGGGGATCACGGCGATGTACATCAAGCGGCCGGTTTTCGCGTGGCTGGGAGTGGGAGAGGCGACGCCGGGCTGGCTCAAGGCGCTCATTTACATTTTCACGGTGTTGCCCGCCTACCAGGTTTTCCTGCTGGGATACGGCTTTCTGTTCGGGCAATTCGCTTTCTTCTGGAATTTCGAGAAACGGTTTTTCGGACGAATCGGGAAACTCTTCAGTCGGAAATAGCCGGAGACAATCACTCTCCCCCGGTTTTTCTAGGTTCGCCCCCGTTTATTGGGGCGTACCCGGCATTTTCCGGCAAACTACCCATTGGTGACCGGTGTAAGAGGCGACCTGCAAACCGGTCGCGCTCCTGCTTCCGCATGAGGAATGGATTATTTTGTGAACATCCTGGCCTACTTCTCATCAACTCTCTACTCTGTTCACTGACATGCAAGCCATCGTACTGGAAGGTATCAACCACCCCCTCCGGCTCCAGGAAGTTCCCGACCCGGTGCCGGCCGCCGGGGAAGTTCTGGTCGGGCTCCGGGCCGCCGCCCTCAACCACCGCGACGTGTGGATTCAGAAGGGACAGTACGCTGGCCTGCGGTTTCCCTGCATCCTCGGCTCCGACGGCGCGGGCGTTGTTACCGACGCGGGTGAAGGGGCGCGGAGCCTGATCGGCCAGGAAGTCATCCTCAATCCGGGACTGTTCTGGGGCGACGATTCCCGGTTCCCCGCCCGGGATTTCCGCATCCTCGGCCTGCCCGACGACGGCACGTTTGCCCAACGCATCCGGATTCCGGCTTCCCACGCGCACCCCAAACCGGCCCACCTGGGTTTTGAACCGGCCGCAGCCCTTCCCCTGGCCGGGTTGACGGCCTATCGCGCGTTGTTCAGCCGGGCGGGATTGCGGGCCAATGAAAAAGTGCTGGTCACCGGCATTGGTGGCGGCGTGGCGTTGTTTGCGTTGCAGTTCGCCTTGGCGGCCGGAGCGCGCACGTGGGTAACCTCCGGTTCGGACGAAAAATTGGCGAGGGCCAACCAATTGGGGGCCGCGGGCGGTGCCAACTACCACGCGGTAGATTGGCCAAAGCAATTGGCGGCGCAAGCAAGCGAAGATGGTAAATTGCCCGGTTTCGACGTCATTATTGACAGCGCGGGCGGCGAAGGCTTCCGCAACCTGATCGAACTAGCCGCGCCCGGCGGACGGATTGCGCTGTTCGGGGGCACGCGGGGCGCCTGGAAGGACATCAGTCCGCAGCGGGTGTTCTATAAGCAATTGACCATCCTGGGCTCCACCATGGGATCGGCGTCGGAATTCGAGGCAATGATCCGCTTCGTCACCACGAACCGTCTCCAGCCAGTGGTCGACCGGATTTTCCCGCTGTCCCAAGCCGAGGAGGCCCTGCGCCGGATGGACCAAGCCGAACAGTTCGGGAAACTGGTGCTGACGATGGGTTGATGGTTGACCAGGGGTGGTAAGGAATTGCCAACCTCGCCGTGGGATGGACCGGAATATTGCCGGAAACTTTAATCTGTTCAGGTCCGGTGCGTTAATCAGAAAAATCAATTCAACGGGCTGACCGACCACGTAGGCCTCTGCCGTCCAACAAAAAAGGGCGGCCTCGTCAAGACCGCCCCCGCCCATTTATTTCCGTACGGCAATCCGTTCGTTATGGCATCCCCACTGCCTCGGCCAGCACAATCACCTGGTTATGACTCACCTCCACCACCCCGCCGTCCACGGTAATTACCCGCTCGGCCTGGTTGGCCATCCGAAGCACGATTCTTCCCTTGTCCAACGTGCTGATGAGCGGCGCGTGGTTATCCAATACTTGAAACGAACCCGCACTGCCCGGGAACTGAGCGGATACCACTTCCCCGGCAAAAACCTTTTGATCGGGTGTAACGATCTCTAAATGCATAGTTTCAATAATATTGAATTGTTACCCATTTGCTTCCTTAAGCAATCGTTCGCCCTTGGCGATGGCGTCTTCGATGTTGCCCACCAGGTTGAACGCCGCTTCGGGCAGGCGATCCAGTTCACCGTCAATGATCATGTTGAAGCCCTTGATGGTTTCCTCAATCGGCACCAGCACCCCTTTCAGACCCGTGAATTGTTCGGCCACGAAGAAGGGCTGGGAAAGGAAGCGTTGCACCCTTCGGGCCCGGCTCACCACCAGCTTGTCCTCGTCAGAGAGTTCGTCCAGGCCCAGGATGGCAATGATGTCCTGCAGTTCCTTGTAGCGTTGCAGGATCTCCTTCACGCGCTGGGCCGTGCCGTAGTGCTTGTCGCCCAGGATTTCGGCGGACAAAATGCGGGAAGTCGAATCCAGCGGATCCACGGCGGGGTAGATGCCCAACTCGGCGATCTTCCGGGAAAGTACCGTAGTGGCGTCCAAGTGGGCAAACGTAGTGGCCGGTGCCGGGTCGGTCAAGTCGTCGGCGGGCACGTACACTGCCTGCACCGACGTGATGGAACCCCGTTTGGTGGACGTGATGCGTTCCTGCATCGCGCCCATTTCGGTAGCCAGCGTAGGTTGGTAACCCACCGCCGAAGGCATCCGGCCCAGGAGCGCCGATACTTCCGAACCGGCCTGGGTGAAACGGAAAATGTTGTCGATGAAGAACAGGATATCGCGTCCCTTGGCGTCGCCGTCGCCGTCGCGGAAGTGTTCGGCCACGGTCAGGCCGGAGAGGGCCACGCGGGCGCGGGCGCCGGGCGGTTCGTTCATCTGCCCGAACACGAGGGTAGCCTTGGAGTCCTTCAAATCTTCCTCGTTCACCTTGCTCAGGTCCCAGCCGCCTTCTTCCATCGAGTGCTTGAAGGCCTCACCGTAATTGATTACGCCGGACTCCAGAAATTCGCGCAGCAGGTCGTTGCCTTCGCGGGTTCGTTCGCCCACCCCGGCAAACACCGACAAGCCACCGTAGGCCTTCGCAATGTTATTCACCAGTTCCATGATCAACACCGTCTTGCCCACGCCGGCCCCGCCGAAGAGGCCAATCTTCCCCCCCTTCACGTAGGGTTCGAGCAGGTCAATCACCTTGATTCCAGTATAAAGCACCTCCGTGGAGGTCGAGAGGTCGTCGAACTTGGGGGCATCCCGGTGAATGGACATGCCGCCGTTGGATTTAGGCTGAAAGATACCGTCGATGGCCTCGCCCACCACGTTGAAGAGCCGACCCTTGATGCCGTCACCGGTGGGCATGGTGATGGGAGAGCCGCGGTCAATCACTTCCATTCCGCGCTGCAAACCTTCGGTTCCGTCCATGGCGATGGTCCGCACGCGGTCTTCGCCCAGGTGTTGCTGACACTCCAGCACCACTTTCTGCCCGTTGGCTTTGGTAACCTCCATGGCGTCCAGGATTTGGGGCAACCGGGCACCCTCGCCCTCAAAACTCACGTCCACCACCGGGCCGATGATCTGGGTGACCTTACCGATATTTACCTTCGTTGCGTTGGGACGGGCCACGTCCGCGCCGGGCATCGTTGCGCCGGGCGTCGCTATCCCCGGGGTCGTTGCTACGGGCGTGGCCGCGTTCGGCGTTATCACCACTGCGGTGCTGTCTTCTGTCGCCATCTGTTGTGCGTTGAAATTAAGGTTTGCTGCTGCTTTCAGGGTGCAAAACTAACCCATTCCCGGTGCAATCCAAAGGATTTGCGGGTCAGATTTTCGTTGTCGGAGGATGGCACCCAGGTTAATGGATTGGAGGTAACCGGTTCCTCACGGGTGATCGTCAACGGTTTTCGTATCGTGGATTAACTTCACCCCAAACGTCCTTTCTTCCGTTTGAGGAGTCGTAGGCGTACTGCTTGGTCGTTCTATCTGTTTCAATCACTCCGCTTCCGCCAGGGTTATTTGATGTTAACGTATTCCAAGGCGGCCTCCGGTTGAATTCCTCGCTATGTTCATCGCAGCATCTAAATGATCGGGTCGTAAGATTTGGCCGAAGCTTGCCGTTGTAAATCTCTTCCGGAAAGGCTTGCTTGCACCCGAAACCTAGCAACCCTGGCTGGCAGGGTTTTTGGTTGGAAGGAATGCGGCAACCAGTAGTTCCAATTATGCCGTTGCAGAAGGCGGGCTTCACACCCGAAGCCGTTGGGTTTTGCCTTCATTTTCAGGGGCTTTTGCCGATTTTGCGGAAGCTGAAACTCGAGAGTATGAAAAAATACGGGATGATGATTGTTTGCGGGCTGGGCCTGGCTGGTCTGGGTTTCGACGGGCCGCCGGAGACGGGCACCATCCGCCTGAACGTAACCCACCTGCGGAGCGACCGTGGCCAGGTAAGCGTCTCGCTCTACCGATCGGAAGACGGCTTTCCCGGCAACGCCGCCCGGTCGTTCAAGACGCGGCGGGCCCGTATACAAGCGGGGAAAAGCGAGGTGGTTTTTGTGGACGTGCCCCCCGTCGGGGTGACCGCCCCCGTTATTGGTTTTGGCGTCGGTGGCGGCGGCCGCGTCGACGGTGGAGTCGGTGGTGGTCGCGGCGGTGGCGTCAACGGGGTCCACGGTAGTGCCGCTGAGCAGCGTGCGGTGTTCAAGCGACTCGCACGCGGCAGGCACGGTCTGACGTTGAGACTCTGACATGGCGTTGCTCCTGAAGAATGTTGCAAAA
>JACMKY010000660.1 GCA_014379925.1 Cytophagales bacterium
CGACCTTCCCGGCGGGCCGGGCGATTATCGCCGCGTGTCGCGCTACAACGGCTTTCGCAACGGGGGGCCGGGAGAAGGCGAATCGGGCAGCATCGGGTTTTCGCTCAACAACACCGTGGAGGCCAAGGTGCGGACCCGAAACGACTCGACGGGCAAGAAGTCCGAAAAGGTGTCGCTGCTCAACTCCCTGAACCTGTCGGGCGGCTACAACCTGCTGGCCGACTCGCTCAAACTCTCCAACCTCAGCCTGTCGGCCAACACGCGCTTCCTGAAAACCTTCGACATCAACTTCAGCTCCACCATCGACCCCTACGTCTACATCCCGGACCCGCTTGTCACCCGGAACATCGTTACCCCGGGTACGCCGACTCCGGATAACACGGGCATTCCGGGGAATACGGGGAACCCTGCCCGCGTTCCGGACCTGATCGACCCGGGCGTGCGCATCAATCGCTACACCTGGCAGGTGGGCGGGGGGCTGGGCAACATCAGCAACGCCAACATCGGGATCAGCACCAACTTCCAGCCGGGAGGAACCCGCAAGAACGAGGAGGCCCGCCAAAAGCGCGTCGAAGATTCGGATGCGTTGCCCGAGGAAAAGGCCCAGATCATCCTCAATCCCAACGCGTACGTGGACTTCAACATTCCCTGGACGCTCAACGTGAGCTACAGCTTCAACTACAGCCGTCAGGGATTGAGCAGGGCCGTGGTGAGCCAGACCCTGAGTTTCAGCGGCGACGTGAAGCTGACCGAAAAGTGGAAGGTCGGTTTCAATTCCGGCTACGACTTCGTCAACAAGGGCATCAGCTACACCCAACTCAACATCTACCGCGACCTGCACTGCTGGGAAATGTCGTTCAACTGGACGCCCTTCGGTGCCCGGCAGTCCTACTCCTTCACGCTCAACGTGCGGTCGTCGATTCTCAAAGACCTGAAGCTGCAACGCCAGCGCAGCTTCTACGACCGCAACCTCGGCTATTAGTCTAGGCGACCCCGTCTAGGCGACCCCGTCCGAACCGGGATTGGTCGGATTGTAGGATGAAATATTGGTGCGCGCGGTAATGATCGGTGTAGGGCGAACATCTTGTTCGCCCCTGTTCGCATCCTGGTCCGCCCGTTTTGAAGAGCCTATTGGGCGAGCAAGATGCTCGCCCTACGTGGTCAGAATGATTGACTCAATCAGGCTCGGGGCAGTCGTTTGATCAAATACGAAAACCCGTTAACAAGAAGGCCCTTCCAACTGCTTGGAAGGGCCTTCTTGTTAGCGGATTCGGAGTCCGAAAGCGAATCACCTGTTACTTGAAAGGCACGGCGGGTTTCTGCTCTTTCAACGCACTCTGCGAAGCCAGGCTTTCCACGACGTTGGCTTGCAGGGTCACTTGCAGGGTCGGCTTATTGAGGTCGTTGGTATAGAGCGTGACCACCTCGTTGCCCAGTCCCGGGTTGGCTTTCCGGGGTGCGTACCGCAGTTCGAGTTGGGCGGTTTCGCCCGCTTTCACCGTGGGCTTGGCCAACTGGTAGCTTACGCAGTTGCAGGCACTCTGAATCTGCTCGATTTTCAGGTCGGCCAGGCCGGTGTTCATCAGCGTAAACTTGTGGGTTACGCTCTGTCCTTTCTCCAGTTTGCCGAAGTTGTGCTGGGTTTTGTTGAGCACGCCCACGGGCGACTTCTTGAGTTCTTCGGGCGAGGGAGCGGGAGCGGATTTAACCGGAACGACGGGGGTTACTTGAGCACCCTTCGGGTTCACCACCCCTTTCAGGGTCAGCACCACCGAGGGGGTTTTGGCGTTGCTGGTCACAGTGATGGTTTTGTTGAAGGCGTTGGGACGGCCATTGCTGTTGTAGGAAGCGGTGATTTCGCCCTTCTTGCCCGGTAGCACCGGTTCTTTGGTCCAACTGGGGGTAGTGCAGCCGCAGGAGGCCTGCACGTTGGAAACGATCACGGGTTCGGTGCCCACGTTGGTAAATTCGAACTTGTAAGTGGCCTGAACGCCTTCTTCAATCGTTCCGAAATCGTGGAGATCGGTTTTGAATTTCAGGTCGCCCTGGGCGAAGCCGGCCGTAGCGACCAGCAGGGAGGCAAACAAAGCCAGGAGAGGAAATACACGGGTCTTTTTCATTGGCATTGCGGGGTTATTTTGCTGTCGGGGTGTTTCTGGTAAATACACCCGCAAAGATAGCGAGCGGAGAGAAATTTCCTATACCCATGTACTTTAATCCCCAACAAATTGCCGACCGTTCCGACAAATGGCCGGTTGGCGGGCTTGGCGTTTTTGGCTACTTTTGCTATCTTCCTGTCCTGATCGGAGTCAAACGTTCATTTTTTAAAACTTACGGATTTGATTACCAACCAATTAACCCGAAATGCCAGCCCGTTGACGCGCGAAGTCGGCCTGGAGGACTACCGGCTGGCTTGCCGAAGCCGGCAGGCCAGCCTGATGGGCCGCAAGGAAGTGTTCATGGGAAAAGCCAAATTCGGTATCTTCGGGGACGGTAAGGAAGTGGCCCAGATTGCCATGGCCAAGGTTTTCCGGCCGGGCGACTGGCGGTCGGGCTACTACCGGGATCAGACGTTTATGTTTGCCGTCGGGGAACTGACGCTTCAGCAATACTTTGCCCAGTTATACGCCCACACCAGCGTGGAGGCGGAGCCGGCCACCGCCGGGCGCATGATGAACGGCCACTTCGCCACCCGCTCCCTCCAATCCGACGGCTCGTGGCGGGACCTGACGCAGATCCATAATTCCAGCGCCGACATCTCGCCCACGGCCGGGCAAATGCCCCGGCTGGTCGGACTGGCCTACGCTTCCAAGCTCTATCGCCACAACCCGGCCCTCCGCTTTCTCACCACCTTCTCCGACAACGGCAACGAAATTGCCTTCGGTACCATTGGCAACGCCTCCACGGCCGAGGGGCTCTTCTTCGAAGCCATCAACGCGGCGGGGGTGTTGCAGATTCCCATGCTCACTTCGGTCTGGGACGACGGGTACGGCATTTCGGTGCCCAACGAATACCAGATGGTGAAGGGCGACATTTCCAAGCTGCTGGCGGGCTTGCAGCGGACGGACAACGAGCCGGGTTACGAAATCTTCGTGGTGCGCGGCTGGGATTATCCCGCCCTGTGCGAAACGTACCGGGAGGCCGCCCGCCTTTGCCGCGAAGAACACGTACCGGTACTGGTACACGTAACGGAGATGACCCAGCCGCAGGGACATTCCACCTCCGGCTCGCACGCGCGCTACAAAAGCCGGGAACGGTTGGATTGGGAAGCCGAACACGACTGCCTGCGCCGGATGCGGGAGTGGCTGCTCGACAACGCGCTGGCTTCGCCTTCCGAACTCGACGACATCGACAAAGGGGCCAAGGAAGCCGTGCGGTTGGCGCGGATGGATGCCTGGAACGCCTTCGGGCAGGATATGAAGGGCGACTACGAGGAAGCCCTGCACCTGATGGAAAAAGCCAGCCACGAAGTGGATCACGAAAGTCGGCAACAAGCCCAAATCCGGACGGTTCGCGAAACCCTCGCCAAAACGATCAACCCCATTCGAAGCGACGCGGTGGTTGCCGTCAAGCAGGTGCTGCGGACGCTGCGCTTCGAGGCGGTGCCTACCCGCCAAAGCCTGCAAGCCTGGCTAGAGCGGGTGCTGGCCGAAAACCACGAACGCTACAGCTCGCACGTGGTCAGTCAGTCGGCGGAGTCCGCCCTGCGGGTGACGGAAATCAAGCCCGTTTACGACGACACCAGCCCGTGGGTGGACGGACGGGAAGTGTTGCGGGCTTGCTTCAACGAGGCCCTGGCCCGCGATCCGCGGGTGTTTGCCATCGGGGAAGACGTGGGCCGCATCGGGGACGTTAACCAAGCCTTTGCCGGTTTGCAGGAGAAGTACGGCGAACTGCGCGTTACCGACACGGGCATCCGCGAGGCAACCATCATCGGACAGGGAATCGGGGCGGCCTTGCGCGGTCTGCGCCCCATTGCCGAAATCCAGTACCTCGACTACCTCATCTACGCCCTGCCCACGCTGTCGGACGACCTGGCCTGCCTGCAGTACCGGACCCGGGGCGGCCAGAAGGCGCCCCTCATCGTCCGTACCCGCGGCCACCGCCTCGAAGGTGTGTGGCACTCCGGCTCTCCGATGGGCATGATTCTGCACGGCCTGCGGGGCATTCACGTGCTGGTGCCCCGTAACATGACCCAAGCGGCGGGTTTCTACAACACGGTGCTGAAGTCCGACGACCCGGCCCTGATCGTGGAGTGCCTGAACGGATACCGGCTAAAGGAACAGTTGCCCGCCAACATCGGCGAATGCTGCGTGCCGCTGGGCCAACCGGAGGTGCTGCGGGCCGGCCAGGACGTGACGGTGGTGACCTACGGGGCCATGTGCCGGATCGTCACCGAGGCGGCCGAGCAACTGGCCGTAATCGGAATCGAGTGCGAAGTGATCGATGTGCAGACCTTGTTGCCTTTCGACGTGCGTCACACCATCGTTGAATCGGTGAAGCGCACCAACCGGGTGCTGTTTGCCGACGAAGACATGCCCGGCGGGGCCTCGGCCTATATGATGCAGCAGGTGCTGGAAGGGCAGGGAGCGTACCGCTGGCTGGATTCTCCCCCCCGCTCCCTCACTGCCAAGCCCCACCGCCCGGCCTACACCACCGACGGCGACTACTTTTCCAAACCCAGCGTGGAAGACGTGTTCGATGCGGTATACACCATGGTGCAGGAAATTGACCCGCGACGCTTTCCGGCCCTCTACTGAATCATTGATCTCTACCTTTGGTTGATGATGATTGGTTCGGTCTCCACTTCATTGCTCACGTGTAGCTGCCGGTCCACGATCTGGATCCTAAAGTAAATGGTATCGTTGTTGGGAGTGGTGTTGATAACCGGCTCGGACGGAGCCGGAGCGATGGAAAACGCGTGGGAGAAGTTGATGGTGTAATCAATCGTTCCTTCGATGGGGCCGGGCTTGCCATCGCCCTTGAGGGGAAAGTTGACGCCTTGAAAATCCAGGCGCGTTTCCTTTTTGGTCCTCGGGTCAATCGATTTCCGGATTACTTCCTGGAATGCACCCTGCCTTTTCAGGAAAAGCCGGAGGCGGTAGTTTTGCGCGGTATCCTGCGAATCGGCCCGCCCTAAGTCGCCGTCGCCATCCCGGTAGTCGATGGAGACGACGATCCGGTCCTGCTTGCCCCCGAAATCGTCGGTCGGCGTGGTCTTGCTGATGCTGAGGTATGCAATTTGGGGAGTAGTGGAGAAATCCGGATCCGGGTAGCAGCCCGCTACCACGCAAGCCGCCAGGAGGGGTAGCCCCCAAGCCGCCTTTTTGGGATTGATCAGGAAAGGATTTTTCATTGTCCGGGAGAAAAGTTGGTTGAAGTTGGTTATGGTGGTCAATTTACGAAAATTACTGTCTACGGGCCTCGTGCCGCCATGGATATCAGCCGCCTGAAACAAGCCGTTTCCTCCTTGTTCTCCGCGGGTTCTTCCGGGCGGCACGCCGTCGCTTTCGAGGAGCTGGCCTGGGAGGTTTTCCGCTACCAGTCGGCTCACAACCCCGTTTACCGCGAATACCTGCGTCACTTGGGCCAGCGGACGGAAAACCTCCGTTCCGTGGCGCAGATCCCCTTCCTGCCCATCGAATTGTTCAAGCACCACCGCGTCCTGACGGGAAACCCGGCGACGGAGCTGGTTTTCGAGAGCAGCGGCACCACCGCCGGGGTCCGCAGCCGCCACTACGTGGCCGACCCGGACCTGTACCGGGGCGTCAGCGAACGCACCTTCCGGCAGCGCTACGGCCCGCTCACCGACTTTCACATCCTGGCGCTGTTGCCGGCCTACCTTGAACGAAATAACTCGTCGCTGGTGTATATGGTGGCGCATTTTATCCGGCAGAGTCAGTCGCCCTCCTCCGGATTTTTCCTGCGCAACACCGATGATCTGGTCCGCACCCTGCGCACCCTGGCCGAACGGCGCGACCGGAAGGTATTGCTCATCGGGGTTACCTTCGCGCTGCTCGACCTGGCGGAAAGCGGCCGGGACTGGGCCTTTTTGCGCAACCTGCCCGAACTGGTCGTGATGGAAACCGGCGGCATGAAGGGTCGGCGCGAAGAACTTTTGCGCGAGGAAGTCCACGCCATCCTGACGGGGGCCTTTCCGGTGGAAAAGATCCATTCCGAATACGGCATGACCGAAATGCTCTCCCAGGCCTACTCAACGGGTGACGGCATTTTCGCCCCACCTCCCACCGTGCGCATTCTCCTCCGCGACGTGAACGACCCCTTCGCCATCGACTCCGGTCGGCGCAACGGGGGCATCAACGTCATTGACCTGGCCAACGTCGACTCCTGCGCCTTCGTCGAAACCAAAGACCTCGGTTGCTTCGCCGGCCCGGAAGGCCATTTCCGCGTGCTGGGCCGCTTCGACAATTCCGACA
>JACMKY010000661.1 GCA_014379925.1 Cytophagales bacterium
AGCGCCCGTCGGTTTCCCGGCGGAGGTTCTTCGCCAGACGACGCCCGTCGGAGGGCCGGGGACGGTGGGGAAGGTAGGCGGCCACGGCGGCGGCGGCTTCTTCCAGGTCCGCAAATCCGGCCGCGTGCTGGCTCATAAAAGCAAAAATGCGTTCGATGCCCTTTGGTTCCACCCGGGGCGCGGTATCGACCAGCACCAGGGCCGATCCGAACGGCACCGGCGATTCCCCCTCGGCCAGCAGGGCCGTGATTCCCCCCAGTGAGGCCCCCACCAGCGCGGGTTTCGCCGCCAGTCGCGCCACTACCTCCTTCAGGTCGTCCACCAGGTCTTCGACCCGGTATTGCCCGTCGGGTGACCAGCTGCTCTCGCCGTGCCCGCGGGCATCGAGGGCCACGGCGTACCAACCCCGTTGGGCAAGGAGGTGGGCCGTATCACCCCAGGAGTGGCGGGTCTGGCCGCCGCCGTGCAGCAACACCACGGCTGGCGCGGTGGGATCGCCCCAGCCTTCGCCGGCAATCGTGAGGAAGGGATTCAGCGAGAACCGAAGCCGTTCCGGAGCGGGAAGGCCGGGATCGGCGACGGGGCGGTCAGGCATGCGGCAGGCGTTGAGATTGGCTTTCCTGGCTGAATAAAAACTCACCCGGCGGGACCCCAAACTTAGCGAACTTTTTGCTTTTTCGGCGCGAAAACGGTAGGTTGGAATTTCGTTTCGACTCTAAATCAATCTCCCGTGAAAAAGACCTGGCTCCTGCTGTCCGTTCCGCTTTTGCTTGCCAACGGGGCGCAAGCCCAAACCGACGCGCCCGACAAGGCCAACGCGCAGTTTGAACAGTTGGGTCCGCTGCTGCCCACCCCCAATGCCCACCGCACGGCCGCCGGAACGCCCGGCCCGGATTACTACCAGCAGCAGGCCGACTACGACATCCGGGTAGAACTCGACGATGAGCGGCAGCGCATTACCGGCTCGGAAACCATCACCTACACCAACCGCTCACCCCAAACCCTCCCCTACCTCTGGCTGCAACTCGACCAGAACCTGTTCAACCGGGAATCGGATGGTTTCAAGACCCGGACCGGCACGCTGGCCGGCAACGCGCAGCCGTTCACTGCCCTGAATTTCGTGGCCAGGGCCAAGTTCGACGGGGGGTTCAAGATTACGGCCGTGAAAGACCAAGCCGGCAAAGACCTTCCCTACGTCATCAACCAGACCATGATGCGGGTGGACCTGCCCGGACCCCTCAAGCCCAACGGCCGCTACTCTTTTTCGGTGGCGTGGAATTACAACATCAACGACCTCAGCCAGATCGGGGGCCGCTGCGGGTACGAACGCTTTGCCGACGGCAACTGCGCCTACGAAATCGCCCAGTGGTTTCCGCGCATGGCCGTCTACAACGACGTGACGGGCTGGCAACACAAGCAGTTTTTGGGACAGGGGGAATTCACCCTGCCCTTCGGTGATTACCGCGTGGCCATCACCGTGCCGGCCGACCACGTAGTGGGCGCCACGGGCGAGTTGCTCAACGCCGCCAAAGTGCTCGGAACCGTCCAGCGCAACCGGCTTCAAAAAGCCGAAACCAGCCGGACGCCCCTCGAAATTGTCACGCCGGACGAAGCGGGAGCGGCGGCCAAAAATAAAAGCGCCGCCCGGAAGACCTGGGTTTTCGCCGCCCGCAACGTGCGCGACTTTGCCTTTGCCACCTCGCGGCGCTTCATCTGGGATGCCATGCGGGTGGAAGTGGCAGGGAAAAAGGTCTGGGCTATGTCGTACTACCCGCCGGAGGGCAACCCGCTGTGGGGCAAGTACTCCACCCAAGCCGTGGCGCACACGCTCCGCACCTACTCCCGCTACACCATTGACTATCCCTACCCGGTGGCCATCTCGGTCAACTGGGCGGGCGGGGGCGGGATGGAGTACCCGATGATCTGCTTCAACGGCGGCCGGCCCCAGGCCGACGGCACCTACGCGGAAGGCCTCAAGTACGGCCTGATTTCGGTGGTCATCCACGAGGTGGGCCACAACTTCTTCCCGATGATCATCAACTCCGACGAACGGCAGTGGTCGTGGATGGACGAGGGATTGAATTCGTTCTGCCAGTACATGGCCGAACAGGAGTGGCAGCGCGACTATCCCTCGCGGCGCGGCGAACCGCAAAAGATCGTGCCCTACATGAGCAGCGATCCCGCCACGCTGTCGCCCATCATGAGCAGTTCGGACAACATCGTGCAGTTCGGACCCAACGCGTACGGCAAACCCGCCACGGCCCTCAACATCCTGCGCGAAACGGTGATGGGCCGCCCACTGTTCGACTACGCCTTCCGGGAATACGCCCGCCGCTGGGCCTTCAAGCATCCCGAACCCGCCGACTTCTTCCGCACGATGGAGGACGCCTCGGGCGTTGACCTGGACTGGTTCTGGAAAGGGTGGTTTTACGGCACGAAGCCGGTGGAAATTTCGCTCGAAAACGTGAGCTATCACCAGGCGGGTACGCAGGACCCCGACCGGGAGAAGCCCCTGGCCAAGGCCGAAGCGCAGGCCAAGGCCCGGACGCTGAGCAAGCTGCGCAATGATTCGTTGATCAAACAGACGGTGCTGGAGGCCGACCCTTCGCTGGCCGACTTCTACAATTCCTACGATCCGTACGCGCCCACTCCGACCGACCAGTCCGACTACCAGGCCTACACCCGCGCGCTTTCTGCCGAAGAGAAGGCGCTGCTCAACGCCGGACACCATTTCTACACGATGGAGTTCAAAAACAACGGCGGCCTGGTGATGCCCATCATCGTTGGGCTGGATTACGAGGACGGCACCAGCGAGGTCGTGCGGATTCCGGCGGAGGTGTGGCGCCTCAACGACGAGGTGGTGAGCAAGGTACTGCCGACCACCAAAAAGGTCAAGTCCTTCACCCTGGATCCTTTCTTTGAGACGGCCGACATCAACCTGGCGAACAATTCGTTCCCGCGCCGGCCGGTGCCCACCCGCTTCCAGTTGTATAAGCAGCAACAATCCCGGCCGTCCAACCCGATGCAGACGGGCGGTAAAGCCAACGCCAGCCAGCCAAGCCGGTGAACGCCCCGTTCCCGGCTTGGCTGGCTGGCCGGGAAAGGCAACGAATTGGGCTCAAACCCCACGCAAGACATAAATCGGCGATAAAATTCTCCGAAGGAGAAATGCCAGGAATCTGGCAAGCTCCCGCCCGGTTGGCGACCACGGGTGACCTCCCTTTCCCAGCCCCCATTCCCCGGCGCTAAAGACGGGTTTTTCCTCCGTAGCAACGCCGATCGAGCCCAAGCACGGTTCCTGCCCCGTTGGCGAAACCACCTTCCCGGCTGAGCCATTTTCCTCCGTATTACGGACCAGTGATCGGTGATCAGCGACCATTGGCAACGGCGGTTTCTTGGCCGGAAGGCATTTCCCGGGTCGAACCGCGCCGGAAACCCCCGCATTATTACCCCGCCGCGGAAGGAGAAACGGGCCCGACAACAACCGGGCAAAGTCCTGAATCGTTAGTTTTGACCGGATACGTCTTCCCCACGGGGAGATTTTGCGCAGCGGAGAACCCGCAGTCCAATCCTGCACAAACCCGCTTTTTCCGGTTCGATATGGCACCCCAATACCTTGACAACGGGCCCCTCCCTCGGGCCGCTACCGTGTCCCGTCCGCCGGCGTCTTCGCGATGTCGGTGGGGGTTGATTCCGCTCCTGGCCTCGCTTTTGCTGGTTACCACCCGCCCGGCCGTCAGCCAGGTCATCCTGGTGGAGAAAGCCTACGAGTACGTGCAGAAGAAGGAGTTTGGGAAAGCCCGCGAAGCCATTGACCTGGCCGCCGCCAACGAAAGCACCGCCCTGGATGCCCGAACCTGGTACCTGAGGGGATACATTTACAAGGAGCTTTACAAGGCCAACCCGGCGACCGGCGGCGAACTGCGGGCGGCGGCGTTGGAATACCTGGGGAAAAGTGCGCAGTTGGATACCAGCCTGGCGTACCGCAAGGATGGCCAAGCAGTAACCCGCTACCTGGTGGTCACTTTCTACAACGAAGCCAGCGGCGATCTCAACCGGCAGGCGTTCGACAAGGCACTGACCGGCTTCCGGAACTACCTGCAAGCCCGTTCCGGCGAACCCCCCGACAACGCCTACGCCACCGCCCTCTACTACGCCGGTTACACCAGCCTGCTGATGGGTAACCAATCCGGCGCCCGGCAGTATTACGAGCAGGCACTCCGCCTCAACTACCGTAATTCTTCGTTGTACAGCGATTTGACGTCAATTTACGAGGCCGCCGGCCAAGATAGCCTGGCCGCGGGCACCATCCGGGCCGGTCGTCAACAATTTCCCGGCGATACGGTTCTGCGGATCACGGAAATCAACCTGCTGCTTTCCCAGAAGAATTACCGCCGGGTGGAAGCAATCGTGGAAGAATACCTGGCCCTCTACCCGGCCAACGTGGAGGTGATGCTGGTGGCCGGTACCGTCTACGAGCGGATTTCGCAAGGCGATTCCCTAAGCCGGGAAAGCTACTTCAACAAACGGAAGGAAATCTACCGGCGGGTGCTGAGTACCTACCCCGACAATTTTTCGGCCAATTACAACCTGGGAATCACGCTTTACAACCGGGCGGTGGACCTGATCAAAGCGCAGCAATACGACCTGGACATCGTGCTGCTTTACGAAATACTGGAAAAAGTGAGCGGACTCTTCCGGGAAGCCAAGCCCTACGTGGAGAAGGCCTACCGCTTGTCGCCCGGCAACCTGAATGCCATGCGGGCCCTGGAGGGGATCTACTACAACCTGAACGAAAAGGAGAAATCCCGGCAAATCAGGGCCACCATCAACGAGATGAAATAAGGGTATGGACCGAATCGTGTTTTTTACCGTTCTGTGGCTGTTTGGTTGGAGTCAGTACGCGCCCGCGCAGCCGAGGCCGGAGGAAACCGAAAACAAAGTACACACCATTTTCATCTACAACTTTACCAAGTACATCAACTGGCCGGAAGAATACAACAAGGGCGATTTCGTCATCGGGGTGCTGGGGGAAACGGACTTGTTGGGTGAACTTCAAAAGATGGCCAAGGAGAAAAGCGTGAGCAACCGGAAGATGGTCATCAAACGCTACCACAACCTGGATGAAGTGGACCAAAGGTGTCACATCCTGTTCATTTCCACCCCCAGCAGCGGCCAGTTGAGTTCCGTGCTGCGAAAAACCAAGGGGCGCCCTACCCTCGTCATCACCCAAAAAGACAACCTGGGTCGGGCCGGTAGCCCGATCAACTTCGTCTCCGTGAACGGCCGGTACAAATTCGAAATCAACCTCAACGTGCTGGAACAGTACGGCTTGAAGTGCGCCCAACAATTGAAAACAATCGCCATCATGATTTGAGACTGCGCCATTGCGGACCGTTGGCCAGGCCGGATTCACTGAAGAAAGAAAGAACCGCCGAACCGGCAACCCCTGCCCGGACTGCTCCATCCGACTTTCGCCGTTTGTGAAACGAGAAAGAAGCCCTTTTTTAGCGAAAACAAAGGTACTTTTAGCTTTTGATCCCCTCCGGCAAAAACAATCCCGGGCTGGACTAAAAACCGCCGGCGGATCGTTTTGGCCGCGCCGGGTGATGGCGAACCCCTTTGCCGAAAGAAAGAACCGACATCCGGGTTGTTGGTACCCCCCCTTCCTTGAACGTAGCCGGACTTTGCCCTAACTTGCCGACGGCTAAAATAAAAAACGGTCATTGTCCTTTGAAAAATACCTACTTCACGCCCGGTCCGGCCCAGTTGTATCCCAGCGTGGCCCGGCACGTGCAAACCGCACTCGACGAACAGATCGGTTCCCTCTCGCACCGCAGCCAAGGGTTCCGACGCATCTATCAACACACCGCCGACCAGTTGCGGGAAATGCTGCGCATTCCCGACGGCTCCGGCATTTTTTTCCTGGGTTCGGCCACGGAGGTGTGGGAACGGGTCTTGCAGAATTGCGTGGAGCGCGAAAGTTTTCACCTGGTCAACGGATCGTTTTCCGGGCGGTTTCACGCGTTTGCGCGGGAGCTTGGCAAGCACGCTACCCAGGTGGAAGCCCCCTTCGGCGAGGGATTCAACGCGGGAGACGCGCCCGTTCCGGAAACGGCCGAACTGGTTTGCCTCACCCACAACGAAACCAGTTCGGGGGTATCAATGCCCGTGGCGGAGATGCACGCCCTCCGGTCGGCGCACCCCGGTCGGTTGTTCGTCGTGGATGCGGTTTCCTCGGCCCCCTACCCCGACCTGGATTTAAAGTTGATCGACTCGGTGTTCTTCTCCGTGCAGAAAGCCTTCGGGCTGCCCGCCGGGTTGGGCGTGTGGATTGCCAACGAACGGATGCTGGCCAAGGCCGAGCAACTAGCGGCCAAGGGCATCTCCATCGGCACCTACCACAGCCTGCCGTCGCTGTTCAAAAACTTCCGGAACTACGAAACGCCCGAGACGCCCAACGTGATGAACATCTACCTGCTGGGCAAGGTAGCCGAAGAAATGAACCGGCAGGGCATCGGCGCGATCCGCCGGGAAACGGAAGCCAAGGCGCAGCGGCTGTACGACTTCCTGGACCGGAGTGCCTCCTTCGACGTCTTCGTCCGTAACCCCGCCCACCGCTCGCAAACGGTGATCGTAGGCAGCGTAGCCCCTCGCCAGTCCTCCCAACCCAAAACGGCTACCCAGGTGATCGAAGCCCTGAAGGCGGCGGGCATCGTGGTGGGCGGTGGTTACGGCAGTTACCGGAATCAACACATCCGCATCGCCAACTTCCCGGCCACGTCGACGGAGGAAGTGGAGCGGCTGGTCAGGGAGCTGGGCAAAGTGTGAGGAACCGCCGGGTCTTTCGGATCGGCCAGCCAAGTGGCGGCTTCCAACTAGCGGCGGTAGATCAACGCCACGCAGTACGCGGCCACGCCTTCCTGGCGGCCCACGAAGCCCAGGTGCTCGGTGGTGGTGGCCTTGATCGAAACGTCCTCCTCCCCCACGCCCATCACCTCCGCCAGCACCCGCTGCATGGCCGGGATGTGCGGGTTGATTTTGGGCGTTTGCAGGCACACCGTCGCGTCCACGTTGCTTACCTGGTAGCCCTGCTGCCGCACCAGTTCCATCACCCGACGCAGGAGAACCTTGCTGTCGATGCCCTTGTATTGCGGGTCCTGATCGGAAAAGTGGTAGCCGATGTCGCGCAGGTTGGCCGCCCCCAGCAAGGCGTCGCAGATGACGTGGATGAGCACGTCGGCGTCGGAATGGCCCACGGCCCCGTGCGAGTGCGGAATGAGAATGCCGCCCAGCCAGAAAGGAATGCCCGCGGCCAGTTGGTGCACGTCGTAGCCCTGCCCTACCCGGATTTTCATGTGAGTTGATGAGTTTAGGAGTGGATGAGTTTAGGAGTCGCTGGGTCGTTGCGGGCGAACTTCTGGTTTGCCGAAGGGCGAAGATAGATTGTTCCGGACCAAAGAGGGGAGATTCCTTTCCCGAAAAGGTTCTACGGCAAAACCGCTACCTTTGTCGGGGATGTTCATCCTACCCGAAATCAGCGCCGTCTTTCGGCCTCATCAGCTCGTCCGTCGACGCAGTGTATCAACGCTACTCTTTCACTCCTAAACTCATCCACTCCTAAACTCCTAAACTCATCCACTCCTAAACTCCTAAACTCAAAGCCAGATGGTCGATTACGCATTCCGCGACATTGAAAAGAAATGGCAACGGTACTGGGAGGCAAACCAGACCTTCAAGGCGGAAGTGAACCCGAACCGGCCGAAGTACTACGTCCTGGACATGTTTCCTTACCCGTCGGGGGCAGGCCTGCACGTGGGACACCCGCTGGGTTACATCGCCTCCGACATCGTGGCGCGCTACAAGCGGCTGAAGGGCTTCAACGTGCTGCACCCGATGGGCTTTGACTCCTTCGGGCTGCCCGCCGAACAGTACGCCATCCAGACGGGGCAACACCCGGCCATCACCACCGAGCAGAACATCCGCCGCTACCGGGAACAACTCCGGAACATGGGCTTCTCCTTCGACTGGAGCAAGGAGGTCCGCACTTCCGACCCCCGCTTTTACCAATGGACGCAGTGGATTTTCACGCACTTGTTCAACGCGTGGTACAACCGGGAGACGGACGGGGCCCAACCCATCGCCACGCTGGTTGCCAAGTTCGAACATTCCGGCAACCGCCACGTCTACGCCGCGTGCGACGAAGATACGCCCGCCTTCACCGACGAGGACTGGCGACGGATGAACGAGCTTGAACAACGGGAGGTGTTGTTGAAGTACCGTCTTACTTACCTGGCCGAAGCGGTGGTAAACTGGTGCCCCGCCCTGGGGACGGTGCTGGCAACGACGAAGTAAAAGACGGCGTATCGGAACGCGGCGGTTATCCGGTGGAGCGCAAGAAGATGACCCAGTGGATGATGCGCATCACCGCCTACGCCGAACGCTTGTTGCAGGGCCTGAACGACATCGACTGGAGCGAGGCACTCAAGGAAATGCAGCGCAACTGGATCGGCAAATCGCTGGGGGCAACCGTGCGGTTTGGGATCACGCCCCGCGGGGAGTCGCTCCCAAATTCCACCGACTTCCTGGCGGTGTTCACCACCCGCGTGGATACCATCTTCGGGGTAACCTACCTGGCCATTGCCCCGGAACACGAGTTGATTCCGCAACTGACCACGCCCGACCAGCAAGCCGCCGTGGCGGAATACGTGACCATGGCCCGCAACCGCTCGGAGCGCGACCGGATGAGCGACGTCAAGACGGTGTCGGGCGTGTTTACGGGCAGTTACGTGACCAACCCGCTGACCGACGAACGGGTGCCCGTTTGGATTGCCGACTACGTGCTGGCCGGTTACGGCACGGGCGTGGTGATGGGCGTGCCCTCCTCCGACGACCGTGACTACCGCTTTGCCCAGCACTTCGGACTGCCCATCGTGTGCGTGATCGAAGGCACGGAGGGCTTGGATAATCCCTGCGAAATCAAGTACGGCAAGCTGGTCAATTCCGGTTTCCTGAACGGGTTGGATTGGCAGGAAGCCATCCGAAAGGCGATCGCACGCGCCGAGGAACTGGGCGTGGGCACCGGCAAAACCAACTACCGGCTGCGCGACGCGGTGTTCAGCCGCCAACGCTACTGGGGCGAGCCAGTGCCGGTTTATTTCAAAGACAAGGTCCCCTACCCCGTCGACGAAAGCAAATTGCCGCTGGTGCTGCCGGAAATCGACAAATACCTGCCCACCGAAACCGGCGAACCACCCCTGGGCCGCGCCGAAGGCTGGAAGTACCACCCCACCCCACCCTCCCCGGCGTCAGGGGAGGGCCTAAAAGAAAAATCATTTTCTGACGCCGGAGAAAGTTCGAAAGAAAAGTCTTCCCCTGAGGCAGGGGAGGATTCAGGTGGGGTCTACGACTACGAGCTGAGCACGATGCCCGGCTGGGCGGGTTCGAGTTGGTACTGGTACCGCTACATGGACGCGGACAACGACCAGGAATTCGCGGCCAGGGAAGCCATCGACTACTGGCGCGACGTGGACCTCTACATCGGCGGCTCCGAACACGCCACGGGTCACCTGCTCTACTCCCGCTTCTGGAACCACTTCCTCTACGACCTAGGCCTCGTGGTGGAAAAGGAGCCGTTTAAGAAGCTGATCAACCAGGGCATGATTCAGGGCGTGTCAGAAAAGATTTTTAAAGTCGGGGCGTCGGAGACACCGGAGGATGAGTCAGAGAAAAATGCCGTCTACTACGTAGATTCTGCCAACGCGATTCCCAGAAAGATGCACATTCTCGAAGACGTGGGTGAGGTTTTTGTGAGTGCGGAGGTGGTGGAAAAAGGGTATCCGAGCAAGGTGGCCGAACGACACGTGGACGTGAGTTTGGTGCGGGACTCAGAACTGGATATTGCCCGGTTCACTGAGTACCGGTCGGATTACACCCAGGCCGCGTTCGTTTGCGAAGGGGGCTATTGGAAGAGTGGGATCTTTACCCCGTTTGGAAACGGGGGTTCGGACAAATTCCGTACGAAAGCCGAAATCGAAAAGATGTCCAAGTCCAAGTTCAACGTGGTCAACCCCGACGACGTGATCGAGCGGTACGGGGCCGACACGTTGCGCCTGTACGAGATGTTTCTGGGACCGCTCGAGCAGAGCAAGCCCTGGAACACCAACGGCATCGACGGCTCGTTCAAGTTCCTGCGCAAGCTCTGGCGGTTGTTCTACGACGAACAAGGCCACTGGCTGGTCACCGACGAAGCGCCCCCGGCGGAAGGATTGAAAACGCTGCACCGCACCATCCGGAAAGTGGAAGAGGACGTGGAGCGGTACGCCTTCAACACCACCGTCAGCACGTTCATGATCTGCGTCAACGAACTGGGGGCGTTGAAGTGCCACCAGCGGACCATTCTGCAAGATCTGGTGATCATTCTCTCGCCCTACGCGCCGCACGTGGCCGAGGAACTGTGGCATCAGTTGGGAAACCCGGCAAGCGTCACGTTCGCGGCGTATCCGCCGTTCCGGGCCGAATACCTGACGGAAGAGTCGTTCGAGTATCCCATCTCCATCAACGGGAAGGTGCGCGCCAAGATCACGTTCTCGCTCGACACCACGCCCGCGGAAATTGAAAAATCGGTGCTGGCTTCGGAAGGGGTGCAGAAGTGGCTCGAGGGCAAATCACCCAAGAAAGTCATCATCGTGCCCAAGAAGATTGTGAACGTAGTGGTGTAGTCGGCAGTCCGTGGTCACGGCACGCCCACTCGGGCAAATTGCTCCTTGGGCTGAAAACAAAAAACCCGTCAGCCTGGTTGAACTTGACGGATTTATGGTACCCGGGTAGCGGGTGCCGAATGCCTTTGAGGGGTTGATCAACAACGCCTGGCTGATGGCTGGTAATCAGGAAGCGCCTTCGGCTTTTTCGTTTACCGTACCTTCGGCAATCACCGTCAGTTTTACGTCGGCCTGCTTTTCCTCCTGTAGGCTCTCTTCCAGCAGCTTCTGCACTTCGGTTTCACCCAGGTGCATGGCAAACACGCGCGCCGTACCGTAGCCGGCGATCTCGTAATGTTCGATCTTCTGAACGGAAGCAATGATGCCCGCGTCGAGTACGGCGGGAGCCGCATCTTCGGAGAGTAATTCGTTGGCCTCTTTCACCAGCCCTTCGGTGGCGCGGCAGAACTTTCCGTCCGGATCGATGTCCAGTTTCTCGCAGATTTCTTCCAGGCGTTCTTTCTGCGCCTGGGTTTCCAGCACGTGGGATTCGAGGGCCTGCTTCAGCCGGGAATCGGTTACCCGGGCAACTATTTTGGGCATCGCGTCAATGATCTGGGTTTCCGCACTGTAAAGGTCTTGGATGGATTCTTCGAACAAATCCCTTAGGCTTTCTAGTTTCATGGGAATGACTGATTTAAGTAATTGATCAAGTAGGGTTCGCCAGCCTATACGCAAGCGGGTGGGTTTGGTTTCAAAGTGGGCGGGTAAATCCAACGGAAGGCGGATCACCCGGGTGGCAATATCCTCGGCAAAAAATGCGTTGCCATTCCGTTGCCCGCCGGGCCGGATTTCCCGCCGCGAACGGCCAGTCCGCGGCGGGTCGACGTTGGGTTTGGGTTCGTTTTGCTACCTTTCATTTTTGTTTAACCGGTCCATGCACGCCATGACGCTTTTCCCGATTCGTTCAATCCGCAGTCCGCTCCCCGTTTTCACCGTACTCACCCTGGCGGTAGTGCTGGCCACCACCCGGCCGACCGCCGGTCAGGTGCCGCCGGGCGGCACGCCGCTTCAAGTCAACGCCCTGCATCAGAAAAAATTCAACGTCTACAAGTCGGACATCAAGGGGGAGGTGGTGAAGGAAGGCATCAAAGGGGTGTCGGTGCTGTTCAGCTGCGAATACAACTTCACTGACGACGAGTACCAGCAAATGCAGGGAGCCGCCG
>JACMKY010000662.1 GCA_014379925.1 Cytophagales bacterium
AAGCCACGCGTTTGCAGCTGGGTGGTTCGCCACTCTTTACGTACGGAGAAAAAACTTTTAAGCAGAATTTTGCTTACGTGGACGCTGATTTTTTTGAGGTCTTTACGCTTCCCCTCGTCAAAGGAAATTCAAAAACGGCTTTGATTCAACCCAATACGGCCATCATTACCCGGGAAATGGCGCAAAAGTATTTCGGCAGCGAAGACCCGATGGGGAAGGCAATTACCATTAAAAGCGGGAACACCACCTTTCAGATCACCGGCGTGATGGAGAAGGTGCCCGTCAATTCGCACTTTCACTTCGATCTCTTCGCTTCCATGGCGGGCCGGGAGGATGCCAGATCGCCTTCCTGGATGGTTTCTGAATTCTTTACCTACCTGGTGCTGCCAGAAGGGTACGATTACAAAAAGCTGGAAGCCAAGCTGCCCCAGGTGGTGGAAAAATACATGGGGCCGCAAATCAAGCAGGCGATGGGCATGAACCTGGCCGAATTTCGCCGGAAAGGCAATGACCTGGGCCTGTTTCTGCAACCGCTGACCGATATTCACCTGCGTTCGGATTTTACCTTTGACCTGGAGGCGGGTGGCGATATCCGTTACGTCTACCTGTTCGGGGCAATTGCGTTGTTTATGCTGCTGATTGCCGGCATCAACTTCGTGAATCTGTCCACGGCGGGCGCGGCGGAGCGGGCCAAGGAGGTGGGCATCCGGAAAGTACTGGGCTCGGTGAAGTTCGAACTGGTACGGCAATTCCTGCTCGAGTCCGTGCTGTTGACGGCCATTGCCCTGCTGCTGGCGATCGGGTTGGCAAATTTGGCTTTGCCCTTTTTCAATGACCTGGCCGGAAAAGAACTGAACCTGAATTGGATGGCCAAGCCCTGGCTGTTGCCGGGTCTGTTGTTGTTTGGCTTGCTGGTGGGCGTGCTGGCCGGCAGCTACCCGGCCTTCTTCCTTTCTTCTTTCAAACCGGTTTCCGTGTTGAAAGGCGGCGCGGCGGGCAAACCGGGCGGCAGTCGCAAAGGCATCGGATTGCGCAGTGGCCTGGTCGTTTTTCAGTTCTTCGTTTCCATTACCCTCACAGTGGTTACGACGGTGGTATACCAGCAACTGAAATACATTCAGAATAAGAAAGTGGGCTACGACCGGGAACAGGTGCTGGTCATTGGTGATACCTGGCGGCTGGGCAACAACGAACGCGTGCTTCGTGAAAAACTCCGGCAAGACCCCCGGGTGGTGAGTGCAACCATTTCCGGTTTCCTGCCGGCTGGTCCTTCCAACAACAACAATTTCTTCGTCGAGGCCGAGGATAATCCCTCGCAACTGGTGAAAACGCTTCGCTACGGAGTAGATCATCATTACATTCCTACGCTGGGCATGCAGTTGGTAGCCGGGCGGAATTTTTCGGAACTGGCTACCGACTCGACGGGGATCATCATCAATGAAACGGCCGCCAGGACCTTTGGCTGGGCTAAAAACGCCCTCGACCACACCCTGACCAACGCGGACAACCAGGGAAAGAAAACCGCCTACCGCGTCATCGGCGTGGTAAAGGATTTTCATTTCCGATCGCTGCACGAGCGCATCGCCCCGTTGGTGATGGTGCTGGGCGGTAATTCCGGCGCCTTGATTGTGAAGGTAAAAGCGAAAGACACGGCGGATTTACTAAACGCCACGAAAAACCAATGGACCCAATTTACCGCGGAAGAGCCTTTCACGTACGCCTTTCTGGATGAGCGCTTCGAGGCCACGTACCGATCGGAGCAGAAAGCGGGTCAGGTGGTGGCCCTGTTCGCCGGACTCACCATTTTCGTAGCCGGTCTGGGTTTGTTCGGACTGGCCACCTTCACCGCCGAGCAGCGCACCAAGGAAATTGGCATTCGCAAGGTGTTGGGTGCTTCGGTAACCAACATCGTGGGCCTGCTTTCCAAAGACTTCCTCAAACTCGTGGTCATGGCCAATCTGATTGCCTGGCCGCTGGCGTGGTGGGCCATGCGCCGGTGGCTCCAGGATTTTGCTTACCGGATCGACATCGAATGGTGGACTTTTGCCCTGGCCGGAACAATCGCCCTGCTGATTGCCCTCATAACCGTCAGTTCCCAAGCCATCAAAGCGGCCCTGGCCAGCCCGGTGAAGTCGCTGCGCAACGAATAATGACCGCTGATTACGCGGATGAAATGGGCTACGCGCCCCGATTGAATGAATCAAGACGTACGCACTATTTTGCGTACGTACTTTCCATTCAATTTTTTCAATAGCGTAGCGAGAAAATTAATTTTTCCGCTACGTTGTTGAAAATCAATTACTTGTAAGTTTTATTGCGTGAGTCACGTGAATAATGAGGCAACGCATTCAATCGGGGCGCGCAGCGCATTTCATTCGTTATTAACCATTCGTCATTAATCATTATCAAAATGCTGCGCAACTACTTCAAAATCGCGGTCCGCAACCTGCTCCGGCACCGGACCTCTTCTTTCATCAACTTGTTCGGGTTGGCGATTGGCATCGCCTCGTGCGGGCTCATTTTGCTGTTTGTGCGGGATGAATTGAGTTACGATCGTTTCCACCGCTCCGCCGACGACATTTACCGCGTTGCCTGGATGAACGAAAATCCCCAAACCCGCACGCCGCATCCCATGGCGCAGGCGCTGGTCAACGATTTTCCCGACGTGGAAGCCGCCGTCAGCCTGACGCCCATTTGGGGAGCCGGCCTGACGAGACAGACTTTTTCGGTACGCTACCAGGATCAGGTTTTTGAGGAAAAGAACATCCTGGCGGTAGACACCGCGTTCTTCCGGGTTTTTTCTTTTCCCTTCCTGGCGGGTAATCCGCAAACGGCCCTGCGGGAACCCAACGCCATTCTCCTGACCAGGGAGGCCGCGGCCCGGTACTTCGGGGGGAAAGATGCTTTGGGTAAGGTGATGCGCATCAACAACCAAATTGACCTGAAAGTGACCGGTATTCTGGAAAATATCCCGGCCAACGCCCACTTTCATTTCGACTTCCTGATTGCTTACGCCACCCTCAAAAACGGAGGAGACCGCAGCTTCTTTCAGTGGGGTGATTTTGGTCACTACAATTACGTGCGGCTGAAGCCCGGCACCGACCCCCAAGGCATTGAACGGCAAATTCCCGACTGGTTGAGGAAATACCTGGACTGGTCGGAAGCGGCATTCCGGGCGCTGAAGTCGGGGGTGATCCACTTCCGGCTGCAACCCATCACCGAAATACACCTGCACTCGAACCTGTTGTGGGAGCTGGAACCGAATGGCAACGTCGGGTACGTGTACATTTTTGTGGTCGCCGCCTTTTTCATCCTCCTGATTGCCTGCGTCAATTTCATCAACCTGACCACCGCGCGTTCGGTAGACCGGGCCCGGGAAGTGGGACTGCGGAAAACGATCGGTGCCAACCGGGGGCAACTCATCCGGCAGTTCCTGGGCGAATCGACACTGTTGTGTTTCCTGGCCGTCGCAATTGCCCTGATTCTGATGGAATTGTCCCTGCCGGCTTTCAACCTGCTGGCCGGGAAAAACCTGGCCGTTCCCTACTTTCAGCGTTGGTACGTCGGGGCCATGCTGGTCGCCTTGCCGGCGTTGGTTGGGTTGCTGGCCGGCGCCTATCCGGCCCTGCTGTTGTCCTCTTTCGAGCCGGTTAAGGTGTTGAAAGGCCGGCTGAAGGCCAGCGCCAGTGGCATTGCGTTGCGAAAAGGACTGGTCGTTCTTCAGTTTGTCATCTCCATTTCACTGATTGTGGGGACCTTGGTGATGTACGACCAGATCAACTACTTGAGGAACAAACACCTGGGCTTTGACAAAGAACGCGTGGTCATCCTACCGATGAAGGACAGTACGATGCAGAAGTCCTACGAAAGCCTTAAATCAGAATTGTTGCGCAACGCCGGCATTGAGGGCACAACGGCCGTTTCCAGCGTGCCGGGCGGTCGTTTCGACCAGCACCAAGTGCAGTGGGTAACCGCCGGCGAGCGCCGGCTGATGGCGGAGGTGAGCGTAGACAGTGATTTCCTGCGCACCATGCGCATCAGCCTGGTGAAGGGCCGCGCCTTTACGCCTTCCCACGCGCTGGATACGACCGGTAATTATTTTATGCTCAACGAGGCCGCCGCCCGGCAATTTGCCTGGAAATCGGCGATTGGGGAGCGCATCACCTTCTTCGACAATGACGCCGAACTCCGGGGAACGGTCATTGGCGTGGTCAAAGACTTTAACTTTCAGTCGCTTCACCAGCCGATTATGCCCATGGTTTTTCGCCTCGAACCCGAGCAGTTCAATTATTTGCTGGTCAGGCTGAAACCCAACCAGATTCCGGCAACCCTGCGTTTCCTGGGGGCGGTTTGGAAAGAACGCAGCCCGGAGCGCCCCTTTGAATTTTCCTTTCTCGACAGCGACACCAACGCACTCTACCGGGCCGAGCAACGGATGAGCAACATCTTCGGTGCTTTTGCCGCCCTGGCCCTGGTCATTGCCTGCCTGGGATTGTTCGGGTTGGTAACGTACACTACCCGCCAACGGACGAAAGAAATCGGCATCCGAAAGGTGTTGGGAGCGCCCGTTACGGCGATTGTGCGCCTGCTGTCGGGCGAATTCGTGCAACCCATATTGATTGCCAACCTGGTTGCCTGGCCACTGGCCTGGTGGGGCATGCACCAATGGCTGCGAACTTTTGCCTACCGGGTGGAATTGGGCTGGGGAGTATTTGTC
>JACMKY010000663.1 GCA_014379925.1 Cytophagales bacterium
CCGGATTTCAACCTTCCAACCAAGTCAACCAAAACCGCAACGTGCTGGCCGCCTACCTGGACGTGGAATCGGACATTACGGAAAGGCTGTTGGTAAACGCCGCCGGGCGGTACGAAGACTACAGTGATTTCGGTGGCAATCTGGCCGGAAAGCTGAGCGCCCGGTACAAGTTTGCCGATTTCTTCTCTTTGCGCGGCTCCGTATCCAATGGCTTCCGGGCGCCTTCCATCCACCAGCGGTATTTCAGCGCCATTTCCACGGTATTCGTTTCCGTTCCCGGCGAGGGCTTGCAGCCCCGTCAGCAGGGAACCTTTCGCAACGACGGGCCCGTGGCCCAAGCATTTGGGGTTCCTTCCCTTACCGCCGAACGTTCCGTCAACTACAGTTTAGGAATTACTTCCCAGCCTTCGCCCAACGTAACTGTCACGGTGGACGCCTATCAGATCGACATCAAAGACCGCATTGTGTTGACCGGGCAATTCCAGCGCGGCTCTACCGCGGCGGGACAACAGGTATCCCAGATTCTGGATGCCGCCGGACAAACGGACGTGCAGGCGGCGGTTTTCTTTACCAATGCCGTCGATACCCGCACGCAGGGAATCGACCTGGTGGTTGCCGGCAACTACCGCCTGGCCGGAAGTACCCTGACGTTAACTCTGGCCGGCAACGTAAACAAAACCGAGGTACGGGGAGATCCCGACGTTTCCGCTACCTTACCCAACGACGTGTTCGGAAATATTTTGTTCAATCCCCAGGAGAGAGGCCGGTTGGAGTGGTCGCAGCCCCGCAGCAAGTTTACGTTCGGAACGACCTACCGGCTGGGGAAGCTCGGCGCCAATCTCCGGGTAACCCGTTTCGGGCGAGTGAAAACTTTCGACCCCTCCGATGTCCGGCTGGATGAGGACTTCCGTCCGAAAGTGGTGACGGACCTGAGCGTAAATTACCAGATCGCTAAATTTCTGCAAGTTAGCCTGGGAGCCAATAACCTCTTCGATACCTATCCGGATAAGCTGGCGGTGACCCAATTTCCAACGTCGAGCAGTACTGCCTCGGTCGATAACTCGTCGTTCGGACGATTCGTCTACAGCCGGAACGCCACCCAATTCGGATTCAACGGGGGATACTACTTCGTGGGTCTTTCCGCCAATTTCTGACATTTCCAACGGTTTGGGCCGGTCGTCCTCGGGTTGCCGCTTCGGATAGCGCCGCGGTTCATTGTCCACTGCTTTAATTGGGAGAGCAAATTTTGGTTTGGTTGGGGGATGTGGTTATCTTTGCGGTTCCAAAAAATCAACCATGGCATTAATCAACGAAATCAGGGAAAGGTCGGGCATTGTGATCGGCATCATCGCCATCAGCCTGATCCTTTTCATCGTCGGGGGAGACATCTTCGGCTCGGGTAAGCTGTTCGGCGGTGATTCCAACAAAGTCGGGGAGATTGCCGGCCACGACGTGATGTACGACGAATTCAACCAGGATGTCGAGCGCATCAAGGCGTCGGCCGGGCAGCCGATCCCGGAGGAACAAATGTCTTTCGTCCGTGAGCAGGCCTGGAATCAGTACCTGCTCCGATACGGCTACCAGAAGCAGTACGACGCGCTGGGATTGACCGTGTCCGACGACGAAGTGGTTGACATGGTGCAGGGCAACAGCATTGCTCCCGCCGTAAAACAGATTCCGATCTTCAAAAACGAGCAAACCGGGGAGTTCGACAAGAACCTCGTCAAGGGCTTCCTGGGTAATCTGAAGGGAGCACCCGTGGAAAACCAGGCGCAGTGGAAACAATTTGAGGACGGGCTGCGGTCGGAGCGCCAACGCACCAAGTACGAGAACCTGCTGAGCCTCTCCAGCTACGTGACCACCGCCGAAGCCCAGCGCGAGTACGAAGCCCAGACGGCCAAAGCCACGGTCAAATACGCGTACATTCCTTTTTTCAGCGTCCCCGACTCCACCGTCAAGGTGACCGACGCGCAACTGGAAGCGTACCTGAACAAGAATCCGGCGAAGTACAAGGGCGTAGATACCCGCTCGTTGCAGTACGTCACTTTCGCGGTATTGCCTTCTAAAAAAGACAGCGCCGATTTCTTGCAGGAATTGAAAGAACTGGCCCAGGGACTGGCTTCCGCCGAGAATGATACGGCCTACGCCCAAGCGAACTCGGACGTGCCATCGGAGGCCGGCTACGTAGACATTTCGAAGATGTCGGACCCGCTGAAGGCTACGCTCGGCACCTTTTTCAAGGGCGGCGTGTACGGCCCCTACCAGGAAGGCGACACGTACGCCATCTATAAGTTGTTGAACAGCAAGCAGGATACAGTCTCCTCCCTTCGCGCCAGCCACATCCTCATCACCGCCCCCAAGGAAGCCAACGACAGCACCCGAACCGCGGCCCGCCGGAAAGCGCAGGGCTTGCTGGACCAACTCAAGGCCGGGGCGAACTTCGAGGAACTGGCCCGCACCAATGGCAGCGACGGAACGGCCTCCCGCGGGGGTGACCTGGGTTGGTATACGCAAGGTGGCGGGTTTGTGAAGCCCTTTGAAGACGCTCTGTTGGCGGCACCGGGCAAAGGCCTGATGCCAAACCTGGTGGAAACGGAATTTGGCTACCACGTTGTCCAGATTACCGAACCCAAGACCAACCAGAAGTACCAGTTCGCAACCATCAAGAAAACGATCGGTCCGAGCGAGGAAACCCAGAACGAAGCCTTCGAGAAGGCCGAGCGGTTCGCTTCGCAGAGCCAAACGGCGGCGGCCTTCAAGGAAAGCCTCAAGAAAGACCCTTCGTTGGTTCCCTTCACCGCCGAGCGGGTGCGGCAAGACGCCAGCAACCTCAACAGCCTGACCAATGCCCGCGAAGTAATCCGCTGGGCGTTTAACGAGGACACCAAAGCCAACGGCGTTTCCCCCGTCTTCGACGTGGACAACCAGTACGTGGTGGCTTTGTTGACCGGCCGGACCGACGCCGACGACGTAACCGTAGCCGATTACCGCGATGAGCTGACGGGCCAGGTGCGCAACGAAATCAAGGCGGAGCAAATCCTGAAAAAACTGGGTACGGTTTCCGGCAAGCTGGAAGACGTGGCGAAAAAGTACGGTCCGGAAGCCGTCGTGGAATCGGCTCCGGACGTTACCCTGAGCAGCGCCTCCCTCAAGAACGTGGGATTCGATCCGGTGGCAGCGGGAAAGGTATTTGGTTTGAAGAAGGGCGGGCGCACCAAACCCTTTGCGGGTGAGAGCGGCGTGTTGATCGTTGAACTGCAAAACCTGGCTCCGGCGCCCGAAATCGCCGACTATAGCCAGTACAAAAACCAGTTGAAGCAAACCAACACGCAACGCACTTCCTACCTCTTGAACGAGGCAATCAAGGACAACGCCAACATCAAAGACAACCGGGCGAAGTTCTATTGAGGTGCCGGATTCCTTTTCAAGGAAAAAGAGAAAGTGACGTTGATTTCAAAAGCCAGCCCCCGATGCTGGCTTTTTTTGCGAAATGAGGTTTTTCCGCGGGGTGCAGGGGTGCAGCCGTGGTTGGCCTACGCATTGTTCTGATCCGGGTGCCGATCCGGTTTTCGCTCTCACCCACCGGAAAACTTGAAGTCAGCCGGGTAGACAAGCCTGGTTTCTGCTCACCACCGGTCAAAAAACCGGGGGATCGTTCACCGCTGGTAACTGGCCACGGCGATGCGGGAATCGGCGGTGCCGTAGTAGAGCAGCCACTTACCCTTGAAGTACACCAATCCTTCCAGGAAACAAACGTTGCCCACCTGGCCGGTGATTTCGTAGGGCTTGTCGGGACGCATGAAATAGGAACCCGTACGTTTGAGCACTTGGGTGGGGTCTTTGGGGTCGAGCAGCACCTGTCCGGCGGTGTAGGTGCCACCGGGCAGGTTCGGATCACTGCCGGCGACTCCCGCGTCGAGGTTCATGCCGTTGTAGAGCAGTTGAATGCCTTCGTCGGTGATCCAGGCGGGGGGTCCGGGTTCCACCAGGCGGCTATCGAAGCGGCCGCGGCGCGGACCGAAGGCGGCCAGCGGTTTTCCGTCCGGGCCTTCCAGGGGTTGCCAGTCGAGCAGATTATCGGAGGTGGCCACGAAAATATCGGTGTCGCCGTAGTACATCCAGTACTTGCCAGCCAGGAGGGTGGCCACCATCCGGCTCCCGTCGCGGCGGCAGACGATCGAACCGGATTTGGACCAGGTATCCTTGTACTTGCCGCCGTGGGCTTTTTCGAAAGCCAGGCCATGTTTTTTCCAGGTCACCAGATCGGGCGAAGTAGCTACGCACAGGCGGGCCGTCTGGCCGTCGTAGGCGGTGTAGGTCAGTACGTACGTGCCGTCTTCGCGCTCCACCAGGCGCGGGTCTTCGCAGCCTCCTTCCCACTCGTATTTCTCCATGGCGTCGTGGTCGGGGTACAGCACGGGCCGGGGCTGGCGTTCGAAGGTCAGCCCGTCCCGGCTGACGGCCAGGCCGAGGCGGGACGTACCGGCGTATTTACCCACCTTGTCTTCGGCGCGGTACAGCAAGTACACCCGGCCCTTCCGCACCACGGCCGCCGGGTTGAACACGTCCTTTTCTTCCCACTGCACCGTTTCACCCCGCACGGGACAAGCAAACGGGGTGGTGGCCAGTGGGCTTAAGCAAGGATTTGCCGCATCCTGTTTCTCAAAGGGCCCGAGTACCCAGGGCTCCAGGGCCGCGGGACGCTGGGCGGTACCCGTCTGGGCGACGCCGAACGGGGAAGCCAGCGAGAGCAGGAGTAGCGTCTTGGTAAGGAGGTACGCGGGTTTACAACGGGCAAGGACTTTCATGGGCAGACTTCGTAAGGAATGGAATCGGGAACGGTACAATGGTTAGGTACAAATTGCCGGCGTCTTGCAGAACGTTCACCCAACGGGGTAGCGTCGGGTTTAAATCCAACGCTACCGAACTGGCAAGCGCACGCGCGTCCGTCGCAATGATA
>JACMKY010000664.1 GCA_014379925.1 Cytophagales bacterium
AACTACCCATTGCCCGTTGCCTACTGCCCGTTGCCAACTACCCATTGCCTACTGCCCATTGCCAACTACCCATTGCCATGCCAGACCGCTATTCGCAACGGGGGGTTTCGGCCTCCAAGGAAGAAGTGCACCAAGCCATTGAACACCTCGACCGGGGGCTGTTTCCCAAGGCTTTCTGCAAAATTGTCCCCGATATCCTGGGTGGTCACCCCGATTACTGCAACGTAATGCACGCCGACGGAACGGGCAGCAAAACGTCGCTGGCGTACCTGTACTGGAAGGAAACCGGTGACCTTTCGGTGTGGCGGGGCATTGCCCACGATGCCGTGGTGATGAATACCGACGACCTGATCTGCGCGGGGGTGACCAACAACATCCTCCTTTCCTCCACCATCGGTCGCAACAAGGGGCTGATTCCCGGCGAAGTGATCGCTGAAATCATCGCCGGGACCGAAGAAGTGCTGGCCATGCTCCGGCGGTACGGCATCGGCATCTACAGCACGGGCGGCGAAACGGCGGACGTCGGCGACCTGGTGCGCACGGTCATCGTGGACAGTACCGTGACGGCCCGGCTCAAGCGCGCCGACGTGATCAGCAACGACCGCATCCGCGCGGGAGACGTGGTGATAGGACTGGCTTCCGCCGGACAGGCCACCTACGAAAAGACCTACAACGGCGGCATGGGCAGCAACGGCCTCACTTCCGCCCGCCACGACGTGTTTGCCCATTTCCTGGCCGAAAAATACCCCGAAAGCTTCGATCCGCAACTTCCCGCCCACCTCGTCTACAGTGGCAAACTCAAACTGACGGAGCGAGTGGACGGCCTGCCCCTGAACGCCGGACAACTGGTGCTCTCCCCCACGCGTACCTACGCGCCCATTGTGAAGGCCGTGCTGGAAGATTTTCGTCCGCAGATCCACGGAATGGTGCACTGCAGCGGCGGGGCGCAGACCAAGGTGCTGCACTTCCTGGATGACCTGCACGTGATCAAGCACAACTTGTTTCCCGTTCCCCCGCTCTTCAAACTCATTCAGCAGCAGAGCGGCACCGATTGGCGCGAAATGTACCAGGTCTTCAACATGGGCCACCGTTTCGAGATCTACCTGCCCGGGAAGGTGGCCGAGGAAGTTATCCTCATTGCGCAGACGTTTGGCGTGGACGCCCAGGTGATCGGCCGGGTGGAGACTTACCCGGGCCGGCGCGTAACCATCCGCAGCGAATACGGGGAGTTCGTCTACGGGTAGGGGTTGGTTGATGGCTTTTCCTTCTTTTGTCGCCCGCCGGCAACGAACAAACCAGCCGCCCGAGGCGGGGTATTTCCGCAGCAAACCGTATTCTTCAAAAACCACCAACCAACAACGATCCACTCCCTGCCTTGCTTCCCGCCTCCGAACTCATCCTCCATCCCGACGGCAGTGTCTACCACCTGGGCTTGCGTCCCGAAGACGTGGCCGACACGGTGCTGGTGGTGGGCGATCCCGAACGGGTGGTCCGGATTACCCGCCATTTCGACCGGATCGAACGCCGCGTCCAGCGGCGTGAATTCGTGACCCACACCGGCCAGCTCGGCCCGAAGCGGCTGACGGTGGTCTCGAGCGGCATCGGTACCGACAACGTGGAAATCCTGCTCACGGAATTGGATGCCCTGGTGAACGTCGACTTGGCGCGGCGCGAAATCAAGGCGGAAAAGAAGCGGCTTCGCTTCATTCGGATCGGCACGTCGGGAAGCCTGCAACCCGACGTGCCGGTGGACAGCCACCTGTGCGCCGCCTCGGCCATTGGCCTCGACACGCTGATGTGCTTTTACCCGCTTCCCCAGATCGAACCCGAACTCGTGCTGGCCCGACGCCTGCAACAGCACCTGGGCTTGCCTTTCCGGCCCTACTGCGTATCGGGTTCCGCGGCGCTGCGGGCGCAGTTCGGACCGGAAATGATGGAGGGCCACACCCTCACCTGCCCGGGTTTTTACGCGCCGCAGGGCAGGCAGATCCGCTTGTCGCCGGCCATTCCCGCCCTGGTGGAGGCGCTGAGCGGGTTCCGGCAGGGCGAATACCGGCTGACCAACTTCGAAATGGAGACCGCCGGTTACTACGCCCTCTGCCGGATGCTCGGCCACGATGCCATCTCGCTCAACGCCATCGTGGCCCACCGCCTCACCCACGAATTCTCGGCCAATCCCGAAAAGGTCGTCGATGACCTGATCCGCAACGTGCTGGAAAAAGTCTGAATCGGGGCCGATCAGAAGAGGTACGAGGTAAGAAGTAGGAGGTAAGAAGTACGAGGTAAGAAGCAAGGAGTAAGAGGCAATAGCGTTTATTTCCGTCGTACTTCCTGCCTCATCCTTCTTACTTCGTACTTCCTGCTACCTCCTTCCGCATCACGTAATCGTTCATCCAGTAGGGGCCAATGGGCACGTCTTCTTCGCCGAGGATGCGGAAGCCGTTGCGTTCGTAGAAGAAGCGCGCCGGGTTATTGCGGTTCACGTTCAGGTCAAGGTGGTGTCCGCCCGCTTTCCGCACCCGATCGCTCACCGCTTCAATCAGCCGCTTGCCCAGACCCTGGCCCTGCCGACCGGGCACCAGATAGAGCTTGTGGAGTTTGAATACGGTCGGTTCTTCCGTCCGGGGTGAGAACGAAGCGAAGCCAACGGGGGTGTTGTTGAGCCACAGCAGCAGAAAGGTGTGGTGCCAGTCTTCGATCTGCTGGCGGAGCGAAGCCGGGTTGTAGATCGCGGCGTACATGTAATCTACCTGTTCTTCGGGCACGATGGAAAGGTAGGTGGGCCGCCACGTGGCTTCCGCCACGGCGAGGATGGCCGGAATGTCTGCCGCTCCCGCCTCCCGGCAGCGGATCGTTTCGTCGGTTGCCCCGGAATCGGTCCCGGACTCGGTCCGTTGCATGGCGGTACGTTTAGGTTGGTTGCTGATCGGAACCGGATTCAATGGATGAGCGGACGCGAAAGCCAAAATCGTTGCCCTTGTCCGTCCATTGCACCGACGCTACTTATTCACTCTTCAACTCCCTCCCTACGTGTTGAGGCTCGACTTCTCGGGGTACTTAGCGCGGAACTGCCGGTAGAAGGTCTGAATTTCGTGCAAGTCCTTTTGGTAATTGCCCGTGGGATGGAACACGTCCCCGAAGCCCGCCGTCTTGGTGCCGTAATCGAGGTAGCCGAGCGAAATGGGCACGCC
>JACMKY010000665.1 GCA_014379925.1 Cytophagales bacterium
TAAAAGTTACAATTTAATTGTGAATAAAATTACGTTAAAATATTCTTTAATTTGAGACATTCTTCTAATGGAAAACAAAGCAGAACATTTTACAACTGCAACTGGTAACCAACCTGTAACCTGTAACCCGCAACCCGCAACCCGCAACCTGCAACCTGTAACCTGCAACCTGCAACCTGCAATCCGCAACCTGCAACCTGCAACCTGTAACCCCCTGCAACCCGTAAGCCGATCCGAAAATTATTTCCCAAGGCATTGTACTTGCCGGAATCCTTCCTAAATTTGGCCCTCCCATTCCAAAGGGTACCGGCGGATGTGGCGGAACTGGTAGACGTGCCAGACTTAGGATCTGGTGCCGCAAGGCGTGGGGGTTCGATTCCCTCCATCCGTACTGTGGAGACCCTCAATGCCACCGGGCGACGTGCCACCGTGGAATTGGGGGTTTTTAACTTCCGGGCGGTGCCCAAGGGTTGGGTCTTTCCGGTTGCTCTCTCATTTTCAACCTCCTAAACGCGACTTGTTTTGAACATTACACTGGAGAAGAAGGATGCCACCCAGGCTTCCCTCAAAGTGAGGCTGGAAGAAGCGGATTACCGGCCCCAGGTAGGGCAGAAACTGAAGGAATACAGCCGGAAGGCTTCCATCAAGGGCTTCCGGCCGGGCAAGGTGCCGCCCGCCCTCATTCAAAAGATGTACGGCAAGGGCATCCTCATCGAGGAAGTCAACCAACTGCTGACTAAGTCAGTCAACGACTACATCAAGGAAAACAAGCTCAACCTGGTGGGCGAGCCGCTGCCCGACGTGGAAAGGAGTCTGGACATCGACTGGGATACCCAGAAGGAGTTCGAATTCAGCTACGACCTGGGCCTGGCCCCCGATTTTACCGTCGACCTCTCCGAAAACGTCCGGGTGACTGATTACGAAATCACGCTCGACGACCAGGAGGTAGCCAACACCATCGAGAAGCTGCGCGAGCAATACAGCCGTCCGGGCGAAGCCGAAACTGCCGAGGCCGGCGACACGCTGGCGGGGGTGCTCCGGCAGGTAAACGGTGAATTTATCAACGACCAGGCCCGGCTGGTGTTGAACGAGGAAGCGGTTGCCGCCGAACTGTTGCCCCGGCTGGTTGGTCTCACCAAAGACAGCCAGGTTACGTTCGACCCGGCGCAGGCTTTTCCGAGCCAGGAAGCCCTTGCCCGGGCAACGGGCATTTCCCCGGAAGCAACCGAAGGGCTGACGGGGGAGTTTTCGTTTACGGTGGGCGGGATCACCCGACCCACGCCGTCCCCACTCGACCAGGAATTCTTCGACCGCATTCTGGGCAAGGATGCCGCCCAGACGGAAGCGGCGTTCCGGGACAAGCTTCGGGAAATCATCATCGGGAACTACCGGCGCGAAACCGATGCCTTGCTCAACAAGAACCTCCGCGAAAGCCTCGTGCGGCAGAACACCTTCGACCTGCCCGATGAATTCCTGAAACGGTGGCTGCTGACGAGCAACGAGGGCAAGATGACGGCCGAGCAGGTGGAAGGAGAATACGATTTGTACGCCCGGGAACTGCGCTGGAGCCTCATCAAGACCAAGATCGCCGAAGAAAACGGCCTTAAAGTGGAGCACGAGGAAGTCACGCAGCGAACCCGGAGCCTGGTGATGCAGCAGTTCGGCTTTCAGGACTTTCCGGAAGCGATGGAGAGCACCCTCGAGCGGATTGCCGACAACTTCCTGAAAGCCGAGAAGGGCAAGAACTACCTCAACGTGTTTGACCAGGTTTTCAGCGACAAGGTCCTGCAACTGGTCCGGGAAAAAATCACGCTGGAGAAAAAAGCCGTGGGCGCGGAAGAATTCAAGCAGCTGGCCCTGGCGTAGCCAACCCGGGTCCGAAGGAGACGGATGAAATATTCTGCCCGCCCATTCGTCCACCCTCCCAGGACCACCCGCGGTTTCAACGCCGTCGGGTATTCCGACCGGGCCGGGAAAGTCCGTCGCGAAGGACCTTTTCGGCCGGTTTTCGTGTATAGTAGCGTACCAACATCAACCCCATTCCCATGCTTAACAAAGAAGAATTCAGAAAATACGCCGTAAAAGGCCAGCACCTCAACGGCACGGCCGTGGACGGGTACATTCACCGGATCGAAAGCATGACCCGCTCCGTGATCGAGGAAAGGCCGATGAACTTCCGGGAGGTGGACGTGTTCTCCCGCCTGATGGCCGACCGCATCATTTTCCTGGGCATGGGCATCGACGACAACATCGCCAACATCGTGGTGGCCCAGCTGCTGTTCCTGGAGTCCGCCGATCCCAAGAAAGACATCCTGCTCTACATCAACAGCCCCGGCGGTTCGGTGTACGCGGGACTGGGCATTTACGATACGATGCAGTATATCCGGCCCGACGTGGCCACCATCTGCACCAGCCTGGCCGCCTCCATGGGCGCGGTGCTGCTGTGCGGAGGGGCGGCCGGTAAGCGTTCGGCCCTGCCCCACGCCCGCGTCATGATCCACCAGCCTTCGGGCGGGGCGCAGGGTCAATCCACGGACATCGAAATCACCGCCAAGCAGATCGTCATCCTGCGCCAGGAGCTGTATCAGATCATTTCCAAGCACAGCAAACAATCCTACGAGCAGGTGGAAAAGGATTCCGACCGCGACTACTGGATGAAGTCCGAAGAAGCCAAGACGTACGGCCTGATCGACGAAGTGCTCACGCGCGAAGATGCTTTGGTGAAGGCGTAAAATTTGATGGGTAAACGGGTAGATGTTGCCGCTGTGCGGATAAAAATTGCATCTTTGCGGCCAGCCAACCGAACTTCAGCACCCCGTACGGATGGGTAGACCAGTTGGTCGGTCCGCCAGTGCCGGGCAGACGGAAAAATAAACGCCAATCCCTCGTCTGCCCACCGATTAATCCGCACATTTGCACATCTACCCATCAACTCCATGGCTCAAATCAGCTGTTCGTTCTGCGGAAGGAAAAAAAGCGAAACTTCCCTGCTGCTCTCCGGCATCAACGCGCACATCTGCAACTTCTGCATTGAGCAAGGCCACCAGGTGATTCTGGAGGAGACCAAGCCCAAACAGCCCGGCAAGCAGGTTCCCGCCCGTTTCAACCTGGTGAAACCCGTCGAGATGAAAAAGTTCGCCGACCAGTACGTGGTGGGGCAGGGCGAAGCCAAGAAGGTGATGTCGGTGGCCATCTACAACCACTACAAGCGCCTGATGCAAAAGCAGGGCGACGACGACGTGACCATTGAGAAGTCCAACATCATTATGGTGGGGGAAACCGGAACGGGCAAGACTTACCTCGCCCGCACGATGGCGAAGATCCTGCAAGTGCCCTTTTGCATCGCCGACGCCACCGTGATCACCGAGGCGGGCTACGTGGGTGAAGACGTGGAGACCATTCTGACGCGCCTCTTGCAAGCCTCGGACTACAACGTGGAAGCCGCCGAAAGGGGGATTGTTTACATCGACGAAATCGACAAGATCGCCCGCAAATCGGACAACCCGTCCATCACGCGGGACGTGAGCGGGGAGGGCGTGCAGCAGGCGCTGCTCAAACTGCTGGAAGGAACCGTGGTGAACGTGCCGCCCCAGGGGGGACGCAAACACCCCGACCAGAAAATGATCGCCGTCAATACCGAGAACATCCTGTTCATCTGCGGGGGTGCCTTCGACGGCATCAACCGGCACATTGCCAAGCGGATGAACACGCGGCCCATCGGATTTGCCGGCCGGGCCGAATCCTACAACCAGGTTTCCGACAAGGACAACCTGTTGAAGTACGTCACCGCCCAGGACCTGAAGTCGTTCGGCCTGATTCCAGAGCTGATCGGCCGGAAGCCCGAGCTCACCTACCTGGAACCGCTCGACAAGGAAACCCTCCGTCAGATCCTGACGGGCCCCAAGAATGCCATCACCAAGCAGTACCAGAAGCTGTTCGACATGGAAGGCATCGCGCTGGATTTCGAGGAGGACGCCCTGGACTACATCGTAGAACAGGCCCTGGGATACAAGCTGGGCGCCCGGGGTTTGCGTTCCATCTGCGAATCCATCATCACCGACGCCATGTTTGAAATGCCTTCCCTGCCCCACGTCAAGGACTTCACCGTCACGCTGGAATACGCGCAGGAGAAATTCGAGAAGTCGAAGTTCAGCAAACTGCGGGCAGTGGCTTGAGAGTGGCTTTCGTTCCCGGTTCCCGACAATGAACTTCCGCGCAATCATTTCCCTCGTTGCATTCACCGGCCGGAAAGTTTTTTCCCGATCCCACCGGACCTGGCTGGCCTTCGCGGGGCTGGGGCTGGCCGGATCAGCCTTCGCGCAGGAAAAGAGCGTGGAGATGGGAAAGAAAGTCATTCCCCTCAACGAAGTCTACACCATCACCCTCACCATCAAGAACGACAACGTGCGGAGCTACAGCGGCTTTCCCGACATTGCGGGTCTCAGCAAGCGGGGCATTGCTTCCTCCACCTCCACCAACATTGTCAACAACCAGGTCACCACCATCCACAGTGTGATCCAGAACTACGTGGCCCGGCAACAGGGTTTCTACCGCATCAAGCCTTTCAGCCTGAAAGTCAACGGCGTCACCGTTCCGTCCGAGGGCGGTACGGTGACGGTGACGCCCCCCCGGCCAGTCAGCAGCAACGCAGTAGATCCCTTTGGTTCGGATCTCTTCGAGGAGTTTTTCGGCGACCGGTCGAAGAAGGAATTCGTGGACGTGCGGGAAAACGCCTTTTTTGCCCTCACCACCGACAAGACCAGCGTGTACGTGGGCGAGGGCTTCACCGCTTCGCTGGCTTTCTACGTGGCCGACGACAACCGGGCGGACATGAATTTCTACCAGGTGGGCAGTCAGTTGGTGGACATTCTCAAGAAAATCCGGCCGGCCAGTTGCTGGGAGGAAAACTTCGGCATCGACGAAATTCAGCCCCTGCCCGTGTCCGTCAACGGCAAGGAATATACCCAGTATAAGATCTACCAGGCTACGTACTACCCGCTGAACACCAAGCCGGTTTCCTTTCCGCCGGTCGGCTTGAAAATGGTCAAGTACCAGGTATCGCGGGAACCCGGTTTCTTCGGACCGGACCGACGGCAGGATTTCAAGGTTTTCACCACCAAGCCCGTCACCGTTCAGCCCCGTCAACTGCCTCCCCACCCCCTGCGCGACCAAGTGGCGGTGGGCAACTTCCGGTTGACGGAAAGCATTGAGAAGCGAACTTCCCCGACGGGCGAAAGCGTGGGGTACGACTTCCGCATCGCGGGAGAAGGCAACATTTCGGGCATTCACGTGGCGGACCTGCCCCGCAGCAACGTGTTTGACTTCTACCCGCCCAACATCAAGCAGAACATTTCGCGCCGCAACGGCCGGGTGACGGGTACCAAATCGTTCAGTTACCAGATCCTTCCCAAGGAACCGGGCGAACACCCCCTTGGCGCGTATTTCAACTGGGTCTTCTTCAACCCCGTCCGCGCCCGCTACGATACGCTGGTGTCCAACATCACGCTCAAGGTGGTGGGTGAAAGCCTCAAGAACCGGGATATCTCCTCCACCAACCTGGGGCCGCTCTACGATTCGATCGACCAGCAGGACAACCGTCTGCAATCCATCCACCGGTTCGACTGGCTGCGCACGGGGGCCAACGTCCTCATTCTGCTGATGCTGGTCGCCACCGCCGGATTCGTCCTGAAAAAGTAACTTTTCAATGACCAATACAAAACGGTTAATGGTCGTTGATCATTGATCACTGACATGGGTAATTCGTACGGCACATTATTCAGAATCTCCACTTTCGGTGAATCGCACGGGAAGGCGGTGGGCGTGGTTATTGACGGGTGTCCGGCCGGACTGGCGATGGACGAGGCGTTCATTCAGCGCGAACTGGACCGGCGCAAACCGGGCCAGTCGCGCATCACCACCCAGCGCAAGGAAGCGGATACGTTCCAGATTTTGTCGGGCGTGTTTGAGGGGGTTACCCAGGGAACGCCCATTTCGATGCTGGTTCCCAACGAAGACGCCCGCAGCAAGGATTACGCCCACCTTGCTCACCAGTACCGCCCTTCGCACGCCGATTATACCTATCAGCAGAAGTACGGCACCCGCGATTACCGGGGTGGCGGCCGGAGTTCGGCCCGCGAAACCGTGGCCCGCGTGGCCGCCGGGGCCGTGGCCAAGTTGCTGCTGCAATCCCTGAGCGTATCCATCCGGGCCTACGTGTCGCAGGTGGGCAAGCTGAAACTGGCGATGCCCTACCCGGAGCTGGACCTGGCGCAGGCGGAGACCAATGCCGTGCGCTGCCCCGACCCGGCCATGGCCGAGCGGATGTTTGCCTTCATCGACGAGACCCGCAAGAACGGGGACTCCGTGGGCGGCGTGGTCAGTTGCGTGATCCAGGGCGTGCCGCCCGGCTGGGGCGAGCCGGTATTCGACAAGCTGCACGCGGAGTTGGCGAAGGCAATGATGGGCATCAACGCCGTGAAGGGATTCGAATACGGGAGCGGTTTCGCGGGGGTGGAAATGTACGGTTCCGAACACAACGATGCCTTCTACACGGACGCAAAACCGGGGGACAACGGCGGCCGGGTAAAAACCCGCACCAATCATTCGGGGGGCATCCAGGGTGGCATCTCCAACGGGGAGGACATCTACTTCCGGGTGGCTTTCAAGCCGGTAGCCACGCTGATGCGCGACCAGGAGAGCGTCAGCGACGAAGGCGAGTCGGTTACCGTGACGGGCAAGGGACGGCACGACCCCTGCGTGGTACCGCGTGCGGTGCCCATCGTAGAGGCGATGGCGGCCCTGGTGCTGGCGGATTTTTACCTGCGCAACAAGGTGGCGAGGGTGGGCTTAGCGGACAGTGAATAGTGGATTTTTGTTGATCAATGCGCCAGCTGTAAAGCATTTGCGTGAGAAGGAGAACAACTTTGAAAACCAATACGGAATAAATACAGAATAGTGGATGGCTACGGACGTACGTACAAACTATCCCCTGTCCACTATCCGCTCCGGGGTGATCAACCGGTCAGGTCTCTCCGGGAAAGCAGGGGAATTTTGTCCGTTAATTGCTTGTGCCACACGGCGCATTCCCCCCACTCGTTGGTAGAATCCTGCTGCCATCCGAATCCGAGTTTTTTCAACAGCCACTGCGACGGCCCGTTCGACCGCAGGGGTTCCGCCTGGATTTCGTAGAGTTTGAACTGATCGGGCAGCGAATCCAGCAGTCGGGTCAGGGCTTCTTGGGCGTAGCCTTGTCGACGAAACCGCTCGGCAATCGCGTAGCCGCAAAAACCGGCCGGACGGCGGCCGTGGCGCAACTCAAAGCCCACGTTGTAGAGGTGGAGCACCCCCACGTATTCACCGTCGGGCCGGCGGAGCAACCAGTCGCAGGCCCCCCGCCGGCCACTGTACCGGGCCAGTTCCAGCTGAAAGGCCACGTACTCCTCCAGCTCCGGCGCATCCTTGAGGGTGGAGGTAACGAAGGGACTGGGATCCGTGGCAAACAGGTCGAGCAGAATGCGGTAATTGTCCCAACTGAGTAACTCGTACCGCAACCGCGCCGTGTCGGGTAAATCCCGGTAACAGGGCCACGGGGGCGAACCTGGCCGGCGGGCATTCCGAAACGCTTCGATTATTTTCCGTGTCCTGGGGTCCAAACCGGCGGGTGTCATCGTTCTTGGTGCGCTTGGGTACGACCAGGGGTCTGAACCAGGATTCAGAGGGTTGGGAGTCGGGGTGATCAGGGCGTAATACTACCCCTTTCGCCAGAAAAGGGCAACTCCGGTTGCCCGCAACGCGTCTGGTTAGCAACCCGCCATTCCCTGAATGAGCCGGAAATTTTCCTCCTGACCGCGGTTTTCTCGGGGAGGAAAGGCATTTTCCGGGTGGAAACCAGGGACGACCCCAAGGAGAAGGCGCTCAGAAGTAAAAGTAGTTTCTCTCCATCGGTTTGCGTTTTCAGGCGGACTGACCAGAACAGATCGTTTCGTTTAGAATTTCTCGATAAGGTACATTCAGTCGAGTTAAACTTTTTCCAATATTTTTTGACCTATTCAACGACGGATCGGTAATCCAGTCGGCTCACGGCCGCTGCCAGTGAGTACCTCACTGAGTTATGCTCACAATTTCCCACTTTCCTTACTTGCCTCTCAGACGGGTAACTGACACCTGCGGTAAACCTGCTGATTTATTCCCGTATCATTAATCAGATCCACTCCCCTGCATCCCACATTGACCACTCCTAAAACGGTTCCCGTAACCGGGACTCCAGCCGGCGAATACCAGTAAAAACCCTTATTTCTTTCCAACCACCAATTCCTTAAACCACCTTAAACCACAATCTGTATGCAAACTTTTAACGCAGCCGTTCTACGGCAGTGCGCGCGCTATTGCCTTCTAAATGGTCGCCGCGCCTCAATTTTTGCGGGTATTCTCTTGTTCTGGTCACAGTTGAGTTTTACCCAGAGTTTTCCCCAGTACTTCAGTCAGGTGCAAGTGACAAATGGCATCAGCAGCCCCACGGTGATGGCCTTTGCCCCCGATGGCCGCATCTTCGTTGCCGAGCAGGGCGGCAAACTGCGCGTGATCAAGAACAACGCGTTGTTGGCCGCGCCTTTCGTTCAGTTAAGCGTCAATTCACAAGGGGAGCGCGGATTGATCGGCATTGCGCTGGACCCTGGTTTCGCCACCAACGGGTACGTGTACCTCTACTACACCGTTGCCAACGGCACGCTGCACAACCGCATCAGCCGGTTTACCGCCAACGGCGACGTGGCCGTGGCCGGCAGCGAGCGGGTGGTGCTGGACCTGGATGCCCTGAGCAGCGCCACCAACCACAACGGGGGTGCCATGCACTTCGGCAAGGACGGCAAACTCTACGTGGCAGTGGGGGAAAATGCCAATGCCAGCTACGCCCAGAACCTGGACGTTTACCACGGCAAACTCCTGCGCATCAACGCCGACGGCAGCGTTCCGGCGGGCAATCCCTACGCCAGTGGCAGCGAACAAAAAAAGCGCGTCTGGGCCTACGGCCTGCGCAATCCCTACACGTTTGCCGTGCAACCGGGCACGGGGCGGATCCTGGTCAACGACGTGGGGCAGAATAACTGGGAAGAAATCAACGACGCCACCGCCGGCAACCGCAACTTCGGCTGGCCGGCCGCGGAAGGCACCAGCGGCAACGCCGCGTACGCCAATCCGGTTTACGCCTATCCGCACGGCGACGGCGACGGCCGGGGCTGCGCCATCACGGGGGGCACTTTCTTCAATCCCACCGCCACCAACTATCCGGCGGGCTTCACCGGCAAGTATTTCTACCAGGATTTGTGCAACCGCTGGATCAACGTGGTGGATGTATCAGGGGGCAGTGCCGTACGGACGCCCTTCGCCACGGGTTTGCCCGGCAGTACGCTGAGCATTTCGACGGGCAACGACGGGAACCTGTACTACCTGAGCCGAGACAACGGCGCTTTGTACAAAATCATCTACTCCAGCAACACCGCCCCGGCCATCACTGGCCAACCGACCAGCGTGAGCACGTCGCAGGGCCAGCCGGCCAGCTTCACCGTGGGCGCTTCCGGTACCGCTCCCCTGAGCTACCAATGGCGGAAAAACGGGGTCAACATCGCCGGGGCTACTTCAACCGCGTACACCATTGCCAGCACCGTCCCCGCCAACGCGGGCCAGTACCGGGTAGTGGTAAGCAACGCGGCCGGCAGTGCCACCAGCAACGTGGCTACGCTCGCGGTGGCGGCCTTCAACGCCCCGCCAGTCGCTACCATCACTTCGCCAGCGGACCACAAAATTTACCGGGCCGGGGATGTGATCAGCTTCACCGGAACCGGCACGGATCCCGACGGGGGTACGTTGCCGGCCAGTGCCTTCAGTTGGGTCGTGAATTTTCACCACGATAGCCACAAGCACGACGGCCCGCCCGTGGTCAGCGGGGCCAAAAGTGGCTCGTTCGAGATTCCCACCGAGGGGGAAACATCGGCCAACGTCTGGTACCGCCTCATTCTGACGGTAACCGATTCGCAGGGATTGACCCACCGGGATTCGGTGGACCTCGACCCCAAAGTGGTTGCCGTCAGCCTGGCTTCCAATCCTTCGGGACTGCAACTCAACTTAGGCGGTCAACCACAAACCACGCCGTACACCCAGAATTTCGTGTCCGGTATCCTGCTCAGCCTCGGTGCTCCCCCTTCCCAGACGCTCAACAACGTGACCTATGCGTTCAACAACTGGACCGCCGGGGCGGGGGCCGGGGGAAGCATCACCGTGCCGGACGTGAACACCACTTACACGGCCAACTTCACCGCCAACGCGGCGTTGCTCGACCCAGTAGGGGTGAGCAACCCGGTAAGCGGCCTGCAGTACGCCTACTACGAAGGCACTTGGGATGCGTTGCCCGACTTCAACGCCCTGACGCCGGGAGAAACGGGAGAAGTGAATCAGTTTGATCTTTCTCCGCGCAACCGCAACGATAACTTCGGCTTCCGGTATACGGGCTACGTGAGCGTAGCGGCCGATGGCCAGTACACCTTCTATACCTCCTCGGACGACGGTAGCCAACTCTTCGTCGGCACCACGCTGGTGGTGAATAACAACGGCTTGCACGGGGTCCAGGAACGTTCGGGCACCGTGGGACTGAAAGCGGGTTTGCACCCCATCACCGTCACCCATTTCGAAAAGGGTGGCCAAGAAGTGCTGGCCGTCAGCTACGCTGGTCCGGGCGTTGGCAAGCAGGTCATTCCAGCGACAGCCCTCTACTACGCCAGCAGCCCGGGTCTGCGCCCGGCCGACAACCCCGCCGGGGTGGCCAACGGACTCCAGTACGGCTACTACGAAGGCAGTTGGAGCTTCTTGCCCGATTTCGCCGCCCTCACCCCCAAAGAAACGGGCACGGCCACGGCCATCGACCTCAGTCCGCGCAAGCGCAACGAAAATTTCGCCCTCCAGTTCACCGGCTACGTGAGCGTGCCCACCGATGGCCTCTATACTTTCTTCACCAACTCCGACGACGGCAGCCAGCTCTTCATCGGCTCGACGCTGGTGGTGGAAAACAACGGTTTGCACGGGGTCCAGGAGCGATCGGGCAGCATCGGCCTCAAGGCCGGCCGGCACGCCCTGCGGGTGGGCTACCTGCAGGGTGTCTTGGACGCGGTGCTCTCGGTAAGTTACGCTGGTCCGGGCATTGGCAAGCAAGCCATCCCGGCCTCGGCCCTCTACACCCGCGGTCTCAGCCTGCGCTCAGCCGACAACCCCGGCGGTAGTAGCCCTGGTTTGAACTACGGTTATTACGAGGGCAGTTGGAGCTTCTTGCCCGACTTTGCCGCCCTCACCCCCAAAGAAACGGGCACGGCCACGGCCATCGACCTCAGCCTGCGCAACCGCAACGAGGAATTTGCCCTCCAGTTCACCGGCTACGTGAGCGTGCCCACCGATGGCCTATATACTTTCTTCACCAACTCCGACGACGGCAGCCAGCTCTTCATCGGCTCGACGCTGGTGGTGGA
>JACMKY010000666.1 GCA_014379925.1 Cytophagales bacterium
AGGTTACAAGTTGCAGGTTACAAGTTACAGGTTGCAAGTTACGGGTTACGGGCTACCAGTCGCAGGTTGACAGTGTATACCTCGTCAATCATCTTTCAGTAGGTTATGAATGGGCCTGGCGGATGCGTTCAGAAAAGGCGGCTCTAAGCAGCGCGGTAAATAACAAATCTTTGCAACCTGCAACCTGTAACCTGTAACCTGTAACCCTTCTACTGCCCGTTCAGCGCCCAGGCGTAGTCCAGGTGGGAGATTTTGGCTTCGGGGCGGAGCTTGACGGTGGAATAGCGGTTGAGGAAATCCACCAGGGAGCCATGCTTGGTGAAATCGCCCTCGTACCAATCGAAAATTTTGGACAGTTGCGCCGCGTTGGTGGTCAGTTTGTTCTTGTCGGGATGGTTAATGAATTCCTTCGTTTGTTCGTCGAGCTGGCGGTTCAGTTGCGCGGCCACGTAGGCCTCGTTGCGGAGGCGGGGACAGGAAGCGGCGGCGCACACCAGCGCAAAGTGGATGCGGGGCTCGTCGAACTTCTTGCGGATCAAGCGCTGTTCGAGGTCGTTGAGGGTATATTTCTTCTCCCCGACCGGTACGAAGTCAATGTCCCAGGGCGTGTTGACGAACGGAATACTGCCGCCCAGTTCGGTGATGCTCTTTACCGGGTAATGTTGCAGGATGAGGTCGATGGTGAAGGCGTTGTAGGCGTTGATCCAGTAGGCCAACTGCTCGTCCCGGCTCCAGGTCTGGTCGTTGGGGGCGTTCTGGCTGAGCAGATTCAGGTAGTTTTGCAATGCCACCCGGTCGGCTCGGAAGCCCTGGTAGCGCACGGAACCTTCGGCGGAGACGTGCTTTTTCAGCAGGGCGTCCCAGGCTTCGTGGCCCACGGGTTTCGAGCCGGGAGCCGTCGGGTTGATCTCCCCGCAGCCCCAGCCGGGGAGGAGGAGGAAGACGGGCAACAGGCGACGCAAGGCGGAGAGGAGCGTGTTCATGGTGGAAAATTTCCCGCAAAGATCGCAAAGTAGCGCAAAGATCACAGCGAAAGAACCACCGGGTACACTGGCCACCAACTTTTGTTGAAGCAGTCGGATTTTTACGCTTGCCGCCGCCGCTGTAGAGCAGCAAACCCGTTTTTCCGGTAATATTGCGGAACTGTCGTTTCTCCAAGGCAAAACACCCAACGCGAATTTTTCGTAAAGATACCACCCCCGTTTGCCACCCGGTTTTCCCGTTTCATTCCCATCCCAACTTCAACTTGTTTGTCCAACGCCCATGAAAAAGACCGACCTGCTCATTCCAGTCCTTCTGTTCCTGCTTTTCTTCAACCGTTCAATCGCCTTCGCCCAATCGGGCCGAATCACCGGCGAAATTCGTGACGAGCAGAATCTGCCCCTGCCCGGGGCCACGGTCACATTGGACCAAACCAACCGCGGCACCACCACCGATGCGGCCGGCCGGTTCAACCTCGAAAACGTGCCCGCGGGTACTTATCAACTGACGATTCGTTTCCTGGGCTACAAGACCGTCGTTTTGCCGGTGGTGACGGGAACGGACGCCGCTCCGGTGCGCGTGGCCCTGGCCCCGGATGCTTTGCTGATGGATGCCGTGGTGGTAACTGGCACGGCCAATCCGCAGACCAAGCTCGAATCCACCGTGGCCGTGACCACCCTCAACGCCGCCCAGATTCAGAACCGCGTGCCCCGCGGCACGGCCGACCTGCTCATGGCCGTACCCGGCTTTCGCGTCAACAGCGACGGGGGTGAGGCGGCCAACAGCATTTCGGCGCGGGGATTGCCGGTGAGCGCGGAGGCTGGCTTTGGTTTCCTGCAATTGATGGAGGATAACCTGCCCGTTTTCGAGGTGCCCAACCTCACCTTCGCCAAGACCGACATCCACTTCCGGGTGGACGAAACCCTGGCGCGCCTCGAAGTCGTGCGGGGCGGCAGCGCGGGCATTTTCGCCAACAACGCCCCCGGCGGCATCATCAACTTCCTCAGCAAAACCGGCGGCGACCGGTTTGGCGGCGTGGTTAAACTCACCGGCGGCGACCAGGGCCTGGGCCGTTTCGACGTCAACGTGGGCGGCCCCGTCGGCGAAAACTGGCGCTACAACGTCGGCGGTTTCTACCGCTACGACCGGGGCGTGAAGTACGCGGGCTACCCGGCCAACGTGGGCGGCGGCATCAAGGCCAACCTCACCCGCAAGTTCGACCAGGGCTACGTGCGCCTGTATGGCAAGTACCTCAACGACCGCATCGTGTACATTACCTCCATCCCGTTTCAGAACCTGCGGGATCCCCGGGAGATTCCGGGCGGCCCGGGCTTCCGGCGCGGAACGCAGTATTCGGAATACGAGCGCCGCACGACCCTCCCGGACGCCTTCAACGGCGGGCAAACCCGAACGGAGCGTGACCTGGCCGACGGACAGCACACGCGCTACTCGGCGGTGACCGCCGAATTTTTCTACGATTTCGGCAACGACTTCACCCTCACCAACACGGCCCGCGCCCTGAACGCAAACTTGTCTACCGACGGCATCTACGACCTGAACGCCCCTTACGTAGCCACCCAACTGGCGGGGGCGCTGGCCAACGGTTACCGGCCCTTCGGCGTAACGGGGTACGAGTTCTCGTACGCGGACAACGGGCAGGTAATCACCGACGTTACCGGGTTGAACGGCAACGGCCTGGTAAACATCGGCGGCTTCTTTCCCGACGAAAAACCCGCCCGGAATCTGATCAACAGCCTTAAACTGGCTAAAAAGCTCGGCGGCCACGCGTTGGCGGCCGGGTTCTACCTCAGCTTGTTCAACATCAAGGAAAAACTGAATTTCAACCTGGTGTTGCAGGAAGTTGCCAACCGCCCCCGCCTGCTGAACCTCCGGCTGACGGGCAGTCCCCTGGGTCCGTTCGAGCTGACGCAGAACGGGTTCTACGAATACAGCATTCCCGGTGGCTACTACAACTCCAACAACGACACGCGCGTGGCCTCCTTCTTTCTGAGCGACGAGTGGAAGGTGAGCGACCAGCTGCGCCTCGACGGGGGCGTGCGGCTCGAAACCACCCACACCAACGGTTCGGCGGAGAACGCCGGGCAGGTCGTCCAGAACGATCCGGCGTTCGCCTTTCTGGGGGCGGGGGCCAACGGCGGACTCGACGGCAAGTACACCACGATTTACGACAACCGCTACACCGTGGGCACGGGCACTTTCCGCGAATGGGACTATGACTTCACCACCTTCAACGCCTCGCTGGGGGCCAATTATTCCTTCACCAAGCAAGTGGCCGTGTACGCCCGCGCCAGCACGGCGGGCAGCGCCCCCAGCAACGACCAGTGGGTGTTCGGGGCCGATGCCGGGGGCAACACCGTAAAGGGCGAAGTGCAGCGGATTTTGCAGGGCGAGGCGGGGATCAAACTTTCCACCGGGCAGATCGGCTTGTTTCTGACGGGCTTCTTCAGCCGCAACGACAACATTCCCTTCACCATCCAGACCGCCGGGCCCAACAACACGTTCATCTTAACCCAGCAACGCGGTCGGGTCGAAAGTTACGGCACGGAAGTGGAGGCCTCCTATTCACCCGTGAAATCGCTCAACCTGAAGGCCATCGCCACGATCCAGAACCCGACTTTCCGCGAATTCAGCTTCAGCGACCCCCTGGCCAACAACGCACTGGTGTCCTTCAAGGGCAATCAAATTGACGACACCCCCCGGGTGCTGCTGGATTTTACCGCGGATTACACCCTCAAAGGCTTCAACGCGTTCGCCAACTACCGCTACTTCGGCGAACGGTACGCCAACAAGCGCAATACCCTGAAGCTGCCCGAGTACGGTATTCTGTTCGGCGGCGTTTCGTACCAGTGGCAGAAGCTGCGGTTCGGGGTGCAGGGCAGCAACCTGCTGGACACGGTGGGTTTCGGCGACGTGGCCGCCCGCAACGGGGAGTCCGTTACGCCCGAATTCGTCAACGATTCGAACCCCGGAGCCGACGGAAAAACGAACGCCGAAAGGGCCTACAACCTGATCCGGCCCATCCTGCCCCGCAACGTCACCTTCAGCGTGGCGTACACGTTTTGAGGCACCCGAACCCCGGACCGGCATCCAAACCCGGTCCGGGGTTTCAATCAATCACCGGGGCGCGGTGAAAGGGTTGGGTTTCGTCGAAGAGTTTGCGGTAGGTATGGTGCGTCTTGTAAACGGATCCCCCGACTTGCTCGGCAACGGCCATCATCTTGGGATTGAAGTCGCCGATCCAATTCATGACGAAGTGCTCGTACTTGACCAGGCCCTTGTTCTGCACCACCCGGGAGGCGGCCACGATCATGGCCGCTTCCACGCCCTTGCGCTGGTGTTCGGGGGCAATGCCGAAGGCGATGCCGTACATCGTCTTACACGTGCCGCGCCACCGGTGCCACAGGAATTTCAGGGTGCCGAGGGCGTCCAGCTTGCCGTTCACGTGGCGAAAGAGTTCGTTGAGTTCGGGCAGCCCGATGAAGAATCCCACGGGTTCTTGCTGGTAGTAGGCAAACCAGACGATGCGCTCATCCAGCACGGGCTTCAGTTTTTTCATGATGCTGCGGGCCTGTATGTCCGTCATTTCCTTCACGCCCTCGTGGCGAACCCAGGCCCGGTTGTACACCGTGCGGAAATCCTCGGCGTAGCGGGCCAGGTGGTTTTTCTCAATGTGGCGGAAGTGGTAGTTCGGGTCGGTGAGGATGGCCTCGGCTTTGGCGTAGTATTCGGACCGCAATTTTTCGTCCACCGACCGGTAGTAGGTATACTGCTTGAAATAAAGCCGGAAGCCGTAGGCTTCAAACAGCGGTTGGTAGTAAGGAAAGTTGTAGTTGACCCCGTAGGTAGGCGGCGAAAAATTGTCGACCAGCAAGCCCCACCACTTGTCGCGATCGCCGAAGTTGACGGGACCGTCCATGGCTTCCATGTTCCGTTCCTGCAACCACTCCCGGCAGGCGTCGAAGAGGGTGGAAGCCGCCCGCTGGTCGTCTACGCACTCGAAAAAGCCCATTCCGCCGGTGGGCTGGTCGTAGGTGTAGGCGGTTTTATGGTTGATGAAGGCCGCCACCCGACCGATGGCCCGGCCCCGGTCGTCGCGCAAAATCCAGCGGATGCACTCGCCGTGCTTGAAAAGCTTGTTTTTTCCCTGGTCAAACACGGTCTCTACGTCCTTGTCGAGCGGACGGATGTAATGCGGATCGTTGCCATAGAGCCGAACCGGAAAAAGCAGGAACTCATCGGTCAGCGGGCGGGTGTTTACTTCAATGAGTTGCATGGGAGGTGGGGAAGTACGGGCCGTCACCGCCGGATTCCTGGACGGGAACCCGGGAAGGGGCCCTTCAATGTACGGAATGTTTTTGCTCCGGAGTTGGAGTTGGCAATTACGGGAAAACCCGCCCGGCAATCAACCAATCCACCGCCAAACGCGCGGAGTTTCCACGAATGCGTAGATTTCTGAATTCTTTATTCAACGTTCGGATGCCACTGTTCGTCAAAATAACTTTTCTTCCCTTCCTTTTTGCGGCCATCTTCGGCGTTGTGCTCCGGGCACAAGTACCCGGCGTGCCATCCGATTCGGGCCAGATGCCGCCCGACTCGACCAAGCGCACGGACACCGCCCGAGCCCGCCGGGGCAGAGTGAACGTGATCCCGATCGTGTATTCCACGCCGGAGGCGGGCGTTGGGTTCGGCGCCAGGGTGGTGTACGTGTTCCGGAATCGGCAAGATACCCGTAACCGGCCTTCTACTTTCCCCGTCACGCTGGTCTACACCACCAAACGACAAACCATTGCCCGCGCGCAGGCGGACTGGTGGTGGAAGCAAAACCTTTACCACCTGAGTGGACAAGTCGGCTACCTCAACTACCCTTTCAAATTCTACGGGGTGGGCAACCAACAACCCAACGAAGCCGAAGAGTTTTATACCACCCAACTCGGCGACGTGTTCGTCCAGGGGGAGAAACGCATTGCCCCCAACTTGTACGCGGGAGGCCGCTACGAGTTCCGCTATGAGCAAATCACCCGCAAGGAACCGAACCGAATTCTGGACACCCGGGCGGTGCGGGGCGCCGGGGGCCAGCGAAGTTCGGGCCTGGGTCTCACGCTGGGGTACGACACGCGCGACAACATTTTCCAACCCACGGGGGGACACTTTCACCAGTTTTCGGCCCTCGCCTACCCGGTTTTCCTCGGCAGCCGTGATCCCTTCGGGCGGTACCGGCTCGACCTGCGCCGTTACGTGGGCGCGTTTTCGGGCCATACCTTGGCTTTTCAGGCGCAGTTTACGGTCATCGGCGGCAAACCGCCTTTTCAGCAACTGGCCCTCATCGGAGGGCCCGACCTCGCGCGCGGTTACTTCGAGGGGCGGTTTCGCGACCGAAATATGATGGTCTACCAAGCGGAGTACCGGCTGCCTTTGCCTTTCTTCGGGGGGCGGTTCAAGGCAGTGGCTTTCGGCAGTGCCGGGCAGGTGGCCAACCGGCCCGGCGACTACTCGTTGGACGGCTTCCACTACGCGGCCGGCGCGGGACTGCGCTACCGCTTCAACCAGGAGGGGTTAAACATCCGCTTCGACGTGGCCTACGGTCAGACTTCCTTTTTATACTTCGCTTTCAACGAAGCGTTTTGAGGAGAAGG
>JACMKY010000667.1 GCA_014379925.1 Cytophagales bacterium
CTTGACCGCCGCCGGGTGATGGTTGACCTGGTTTCGGCCGCCGCTTTTCCTCCCCGAATGCCCGTGCGTGAGCGAAAAAACTTGGTTCCTGAACCATAACCGAACAGTTGACTGTTCGTTTTCGTACAGGCCGCCTTCCAAATCAACTTTTAAAACGGATAAATCAGCCCACGGAGGCCGGTTTTACGTTTGGCAGGAGATTTGTCTTTCAAAACTGCAATTAATTGTTTCCTGGTTTAAAACCAATCCCGTACGAAGGTGTTTCTTGGGCGAGCCCGAAACCGTGCCACTGGTGGCGGCTAGCCCCGAAGCAGCCTGCGGGGTGACGATCCGGGAAGCGCGTCGGCCCGGCGGGCTTCCGTACCGGTCGTTTCTCACTGCCGGCGTCCCAGTCCTTTGAAGGCCGCCAGCCTTTCCACTGCTCACAAACCCCTTACCCGGCTATGCTCCACCACTACCTCACCACCGCGTTTCGAAACCTTCGCCGACACCGGGTTTTCTCTTTCGTCAACATCCTGGGCCTGGCGCTGGGCATTGCCGCTTCCCTGCTGATCCTGGAATACGTGGGCTTCGAACGGAGTTTCAACCGCTTCCACGCGAACCTGCCCACGCTCTACCGCCTGCAGACCTTGACGGCCCAGGGTGACATTTGGACGGCTATGGCACCGGCGTTGGCACCCTTGGCCAAACGGGAGTTTCCCGAAGTGAAGGCCTTTTGCCGGATTGCCGAACAATCGGCCAATGGCATCGTCACCTTTTCCGACGAAAAAGACGGACGAACGCGGCAATCTTTCCGGGAGGGCAGTCTGGCCTACGCCGACGGGAGTTTTTTCACGCTCTTCACCTTCCCGCTCCGGCGGGGCACGGCGGCCACGGCGCTGACCAAACCCAATACGGCCGCTCTGTCGGTTTCTCAGGCCCGGAAGTACTTTGGCAACGCCAACCCGGTGGGCCGCGTGGTCACGCTCAATAGTCAGTTTGGCAAGACGCTCTACACGATTACGGCGGTCTACGCCGATATGCCGGCCAACTCGGATTTGCGGTTTGACATGGTGTTTTCCCTGGAAACGCTCGCCAACCCGGCCAACCTGAACGGCAACGACTGGGCGCGGCTCGACGGATTTGAGGGGTCTTACCTGACTACTTTCCTGCAACTCACGCCCCGGACGGATTACCGCGGACTGGAAGCCAAATTCAACGAATTGAGGCGAAAGCGGGAGCCCGGCGACGAAAACCGTTGGTTGATCCAGCCCGCCACCCAGCTTCACCTGGCCAGTTCCCTGGGCGATCCCTACCGCACCACCGGCAGTCTGGGGTTCGTGTACCTGTTGAGCGGCATTGCCTTCCTGATTCTGGGCATTGCCTGGTTCAACTACATCAACCTCTCGACGGCGGGAGCGCTGAAGCGGGCCAAGGAAGTAGGCGTACGGAAAGTCGTGGGCGCCGGCAAGGGGCAACTGATCGGGCAATTTCTGGGCGAATCGTTGCTGCTCAATTTGTTCGGTTTTGGGCTGGCGCTGTTGTTGGTCGGGTTGGCACAAGGTGCTTTCAACACCTTGATCGAACAGAAGTTATCCCTGGCGGTGTTCCTGACCAGCGACTTGCTGCTGTTGGGGTTCGGATTGCTGGTGATGGGAACGCTGGCTTCGGGCGGGTACATTGCCTTCGTGCTCTCGTCGTTCGAGCCGATTTACGTCCTGAAAGGCGCCACGCTCAAGGTAGGCAAGGGTGCCTGGTTGCGCAAATCGCTGGTGGTCTTTCAATTCGGCATATCCGCCGCTTTGATGGTTGGCACCGTGGTGTTGCACCAGCAACTGCGGTACATGCAAAACAAAAACCTGGGCGTTAGTCTGGCGCAGCGCGTGGTGATTGAAGGTCCGCAGGTGGGCAAGGATGAGACGTTCAAATCCCGGACGGCGGCCCTGGAAAACGAACTGTCGCAGTTGCCTTACGTGAAGAATTACTCCAACACGGGCATCGTGCCGGGGAACTACTACAACTTTTCCACCGGGGGCATCACCAGGCAAAATCCCCGGCCCGGCGATGAGAAAAAAACGTATTCGATGGGCATCATTGACCATCGGTTTCTGCCTACCTACGGAATCGGGTTGGCGGCGGGGCGCAACTTCACCGCCGTTGAGTGCGAAAAAGCCTGGGAAAAGAGCGCCAAACTGATGATCAACGAAACGGCCGCCCGGCAGTTGGGTTTTGTCTCGGCCGCCGAAGCGGTGGGCGGAACGATCAACTGGGGACAACCCTACGAAGTGGTGGGCGTGGTGCAAGACTACCACCACCAAGGCTTGCGGCAGGCCATCGACCCGGTGATTTTTATGCCGAGTAGCCACAATGGTTATTTGACGGTTCAGTTAACCACCGACAACATCACGCGCAAAATCGCCGAGCTAGAAAATCTTTACAAAGCCACTTACCCCGGCAATCCTTTCGAATTCTTCTTCGTGGACGAACGCTACAACCAGCAGTACAAAACGGAGCAGCAGTACGGGCAGGTGTTTACCATCGCGTCGGGGTTAGCCATTTTTATTGCCTGTCTGGGCTTGTTCGGACTGGCCACGTATACCGCCGAGCAGCGCACCAAGGAAATTGGAATCCGGAAAGTATTGGGTGCCTCGGTACCGAACATCGTCGGTTTGCTGGCCAAGGATTTTCTGAAACTGGTTTTGCTGGCCAACGTAGTTACCTGGCCCCTGGCCTGGTACGGAATTCATCGCTGGCTGGCGGATTTTGCCTACCCGGTGGAAGTGAGCGGGTGGTGGTTCGCGCTGGCGGGCGGGTTAGCCCTGCTGATCGCCGGGCTGACCATTGGTCTGCAAACCTGGAAAGCCGCGCGGGCTAATCCAGTGAAATTGCTCCGCTCGGAATAAGCGGGCGGCGCATCCATCTTTCACCGAAACGGCCCACTGGCCAGTGGATCCGAAAAGACGCCGCAACGGTGGGCCTTAAACTTCTAAAGCAATGCAAACTCAAACTAAGCGTGGTTTACTAATGCTGGCGGTGGTTGTTTTAACCACCCTCAGCAGCTTCTACATTCCGCACAGTAAAATTTCAGACCATAAAACCATCACCAGAACCGTCGAAAGCAATAACATGGGTAAAGAAGTGATCAAAACCCAGGTCGTTTTAGATGGGGCCACTTCAAGGGAAGATTTGATTGCGGCTTGTTCTTCACTCGCTAAGGAAAATGTGCAGCTTACGTTCAAGTCAGTAGTAATCAGAAGAAGCTTTTTTGGCCTGCTGGGTAAACGAAGAATCAGTTACGCAAAGGGCAGCATTCAGCTCCCTGGTGGTTCAAGTGAAGAATTTGAAGCCGGGGGATTTTTCAATTTCAAATTAATCAGGATTACGTATACCCAGGTCAGCAAAACCGATGAATACAGAATCGACATGATTGAAATCGTGGATTAATAACCGGCTGTCGTCCTTCCAGCGTTTGTGCCTCTGCTAGAGAAACGTGGCTTATTTCATCCTTTCAATTCGTTCAATCTAGCCATACGCCCGGATGCTGCTTTTGCAGCTTGTACCGTTGAAAATAATCCTCACTTGCCCTGCATATCGCGGAGCAGTTTGTTGGCGAAAATAAAGTCGTTGAGTTCCTTTACGCTCGACGAGGTGATGGTGCTGCTGTCGCCCTCCCACAGTTTGTGGCCCTGGTAGAGGAACATGACGTACTCCCCGATGGACATCACCGAATTCATGTCGTGCGTTACCACCACCGTAGTGATCTGAAACTCGTCGGTAATTTCCTTGATGAGGTCGTCGATCTTGATGGAA
>JACMKY010000668.1 GCA_014379925.1 Cytophagales bacterium
AAAGCCGCATCCAAGTCGAGCGACCTAAACTTCACAGACAGGAAAACGGTTACAAAGGCAATTTAGTTTGCATTGACGTAAAGTTTGGGTACCAGACATTTTTTGGCGATTGAAGCCAACCGGGAGCCGGTAATTGCGGTCAATCAGCCGTCCGTTTCCTCTCGTTCATCCAGCACTTTGGCTTTGCCACCGGGATTGGGTACGTTGCTGGGTGATGCCAGATCGGCCCGGCAAAGCACCGGCAGGAAATGGTAGGCGCGCAACCTTCGCTGCCTCACCAGTTTGCCCACGGCCGTATCGATTCCCCCGTTTGCCAGGTGAATGGGAAACAGGTTGGTCAGCAAGTTTTTCGCGCCCCGGGCCGAAACCACGTAGGCGTACATTCCCTCGCGCGGATAAAAGGGTTCGAACACGTGCTGGGAAACAAAACGCCGGATGTCACCCGGTGCCGTTTTTCCGCTTCCCAGGAAAAGGATGTCAAAGTCGGGGGGCACTTCCGGTAACCAGCGCCGCAGGTCTTCGGCAAAGGAATCCGGCAGGAGTGCGTCATCTTCCAACACCAGGCACCCCACCCCGCCCCGCTCCACGGTCTGCTGCCACACCCGAACGTGGCTCAACGCACAACCGATGCTGCCCGGGGACAGGTAGCGTTTGGCAAGCGGGGAGAAAAGCCGTTCATCCGACGGAGATAACCGCGCGGATCGCCCGTGGATGGCTTCGAAAAAGGTGAACGGAAGTTGCAGACGACTCATCCGCCGACGCACGTCTTCGCGGCGATCCGTCCGGAAGGGCAAGGAAATGACCACGATCCGGTCGAAGAAACGCGCCTCATCCCGCGGGGGATGAGCAGAAAGAGAGGGAATGGGGGGGGCCTTCCGGGATTTGACCTTCAGCCTGATCCATTCCCAAAGCTGGGGAAGCGTGTAGTCCAGCAGCCAAAGGTTCAGCAGCCGGCGTTTGATCCGAATCACCTACTTGGAACGGATGGCGATTACCGGATCGAGGCGGGCGGCCAGGGCCGCGGGGATGATGCCCGACAATACGCCGATGACACTGGCGATGCTGAAGCCCATCACAATCCGGTTGAGCGAAAGCGTCGCTTCCAGACTACCCATCGGCACCACCTGCGTGATGAGGAAAACCAGCAGAATGCCCACGCCGCCCCCGATCAGGCTTAGGAAAATGGCTTCGAAGAGGAACTGCAACAGAATAAACGAGTTTTTGGCACCCAGGGATTTCTGGATGCCGATGATGTTGGTACGTTCCTTCACCGACACGAACATGATGTTGGCGATGCCAAACCCCCCCACCAGCAGCGAAAAGCCGCCAATCACCCAACTGGCAATGCCCAGTACGCTGAAGATGGACGAAATGGCACCGGCCGCCATTTCCGGACGGTTGAGCGCAAAGTTGTTTTCCTCCAGCGGTTTGATGCTGCGTCGGGAGCGCATCAATCCGATGATTTCGCCCTCCAGCTCCTGCAAACCCGGATCCGTATCCAATCCCTTCGCAATGATGGTGGGCTCCGCGTAGTTGCCCTGGAAGAGTTTGCTGAACGTACCGTACGGAATGTAACAGGTCAGGTCGAGGCCCGGCCCGAAATTGAACATATTCTCCCCCTGTCGCTCCAATACCCCCACCACCTGGAACTTGATGCCCCGGAGTTTGAGCGTCTGACCCACCGGATCGGAATTCGGAAAGAGCGTCTTCGCTATCTCATCCCCGATGATGGCTACTTCCCGGGAAGCTTCCACTTCCTGAACGGCAAAATAACGACCGTTCGACACGGGAAAGTCGGTGATCAGGTCGTAATTGAACGATACGCCCATCACGTAGGAACCGTCGATGCTGTTGGAGCCGTTTTTCAGGGGAACGTTGCCCTTGTCGTCCATGATGGCAACGGCCAATCGGTTCTCCACGTACCGGTCCAGGAATTTATATTCATTGTAAGTGGGAGAAGGCCGGTTGAAATACTTCCACCAAGGATAAGGTCCCCCGCCAAAACCCCAGGGAAATTTCTGGACGTAGATGACCTTATCGCCCAGAAAGTTGAGGCTCGAACGCATACTGTTCTCCAAGGCATCCACAATGGTGAACACGGCGATGATGGCAAAGATACCGATCGTCACCCCCAGCAGGGAGAGCGTGGTGCGGAGGAGGTTGGCTCGGAGGGCCTGCCAGGCGAAACGGAAACTTTCCAGGACCAGTCGGATCGGATTCATGGGACATACGGTAAGAAGCAAGCCAAATTAACTCACCCGCTCGTTGGTTGCAAAGATAGCAGTGGAAAACGGGATTTTTAGTTGGCTGAATGGCCTCACCGCCGGAAGACCGGACCCGGGAATGGAAGAATTACCCGGGTTGAGCGGCTCGCGGCGGTGGTTTTGGTCAATGGGATGAGCGGACAGCGGACAACCCACGGCGCCGGATCCTAATTTTTTGTGGAGCAACCAGTCGATTTGACGGACAACTCCCCGCCAAAAGTCGGAGGGTCTTCGTAGCTTTACACCTTTGCATTTTTCCGTCCGTCCGAACGCGAAAGTACCGTAATACTTTACGTATGAAATTATCCGAATTCAGGTTTGACCTGCCCGTCAATCTCCAAGCGCTTTACCCCACCGAAAACCGTGATGAATCCAAGTTGATGGTGGTGAACCGGAAAGACAAGACCATCGAACACCGCATCTTCAAGGATGTCCTGGACTACTTCTCCGACGGAGACGTGATGGTAATCAACGATACCAAGGTGTTTCCGGCGCGTTTGTACGGCAACAAGGAAAAAACCGGTGCCAAGATTGAGGTTTTTCTGCTGCGGGAACTCAACAAGGATGCCCGTCTCTGGGATGTACTCGTGGATCCCGCCCGGAAAATACGGGTGGGCAACAAACTCTATTTCGGCGACAGTGACTTGGTGGCCGAAGTGATTGACAACACCACTTCGCGGGGTCGCACCATCCGCTTCCTCTTCGACGGCACGCCAGAGCAGTTTTACAAATCCATTGACACGTTGGGGGAAACGCCCCTTCCCAAATACATCAAGCGGAAAGCCGAACCCGAAGACCGCGAACGGTATCAAACCATTTTCGCCAAACACACGGGAGCCGTCGCGGCCCCAACGGCCGGAATGCACTTCACCCGGCAGGTGGTGAAGCGACTTGAAATCAAGGGGGTAAGCCTCGTACCCATTACCTTGCACGTGGGGCTGGGTACGTTCCGTCCCGTGGACGTGGAAGACCTGACCAAGCACAAGATGGATTCGGAGAACTTCGCGGTGTCGGAGAAAACGGCGCAGCGGGTCAATGAGGCACTTGACAGCCGCAACCAGGTCTGTTCCGTGGGGACGACCACGTTGCGGGCGCTGGAGTCGTCGGTATCCGCCAACGGCCGGTTGAAGCCCAACGAAGGCTGGACGGACCGGTTCATCTTCCCGCCCTACGAGATTCGCATTCCCACGGCCCTGATTACCAATTTTCACATGCCCGAGTCTACCCTGCTCATGATGGCCTGCGCTTTCGGGGGTTACCACTTGGTTATGGAAGCTTACCAGACGGCCATCCGCGAGAAGTACCGCTTTCTCAGTTACGGGGACGCAATGTTGATCATTTAGGCAGCCTGGCAACCTGTAACCTCTGACCCCTATCAAACGGTACGCGATCATTGTGGCGGGCGGCATCGGCAGCCGGATGCGGGAGAACGGCACTTTGCCGGGTGACCCAGTAGCGGTCTCAATCGGCCACAACGCTCCTCCGACCGGATTACCCAAGCAGTTCCTTTGCGTGGGCGGCCTGCCCATCCTGATGCAAACGATCCGCCGCTTCGCCGAAAGTGTCGACGGCTCCTTGTTTGGAACGCCCACCGTAGTGGTGCTCTCCCGGGTAGAATTTCCGACCTGGGAGCGTCTGTGCCGGGAGCACCATTTCGATACCCCCGTGCAATTGGTGGCCGGGGGCAGCACCCGTTTTGAGTCAGTGCGCAACGGCCTCCGTGTGCTGGGCAGCGATGGGTTGGTAGCCATCCACGACGGGGTGCGGCCCTTCGTCTCCACGGACCTCATTGAGCGCAGTTTCCGGGTGGCCGCCGAAAAAGGCAGTGCCGTAGCCGCCGTACCGGTGAAGGACTCCATCCGGCTGGTGGAAGGAGACCGGAACCGCGCCGTGGATCGCCGTCAGGTCCGGCTAATTCAAACCCCGCAGACCTTCCAACTGTCGCTCATCCAACAGGCTTTTCGGCAAGCCGCTGATCGGGCGGAGGATCCCTCCGATTTTAGTGACGATGCGAGCGTGGCCGAACGCGCCGGTTTTCCGATTCACCTGATCGAAGGAAGCTACGACAACATCAAGATCACCACCCCGGAGGATTTGCTTTGGGCCGAAGCCTTCCTGAAAAAATTCATTTGACGAGTCGCATTAAGTGAGTAAAATTTCGGAACGCATGGCGCACGGGAGGGGAAGCCGGCTTTCAGCAGCAGAGTATACCGAAGGCATCCGAGCGGGCAACCGACTGGTGCTGAGCCGTGCCATTACGCTGCTGGAAAGCCAACTCAACCCCGATCGGGAATTGGCTCAGGAAGTGATCCGGGTTCTGTTGCCGCAAACGGGCAATTCCATCCGGGTGGGCATCACGGGCGTGCCGGGCGTTGGCAAGAGTACCTTCATCGAAGCCTTGGGCAAACACCTGACGGCCTTGGGCAAGCGGGTAGCCGTGCTGGCGGTGGATCCCAGCAGTCAGCGCAGCAAAGGCAGCATCCTCGGCGACAAAACGCGCATGGAAACCCTCTCGCACGACCCGTTGGCCTACATCCGCCCTTCGCCGGCGGGCGATTCGCTGGGCGGCGTGGGGCGCAAGACCCGCGAAACCACACTGCTGTGCGAGGCGGCCGGTTTTGAGGTCATCCTGATTGAAACGGTGGGGGTGGGGCAGTCCGAAACGGCCGTGCGCGGCATGGTCGATTTTTTTCTGCTGCTGGTGCTGGCTGGTGCGGGCGATGAATTGCAGGGCATCAAACGGGGCATCGTGGAAATGGCTGATGTCCTCGTCATTACCAAAGCCGACGGCGACAATGCGCAACGGGCGGCGATTGCCCGCGCCGAGTACCAGAACGCCCTCCACCTTTTTCCCCCCGCCGAAACGGGTTGGCAACCCGCCGTGCTCACGGGCTCGGCCCTCGAAAACCGGGGAATTTCCGAACTTTGGCAGTTGATTGAACAACACCGGACCGTGATGCGGCGTAACGGATACTTCGACGTCAATCGCCAGAATCAGCAACTGGATTGGATGCATCAAACGATTCGACACGCGTTGCAGGCGCATTTTTACGCCCATCCGTCCGTAAAGTCCGCGCTGGGACCGCTGGAAGCCGACGTGAAAGCGGGTCGGGTTGCGGCTACCGGGGCGGCCTCCCGGCTATTGGCCCTCTACGGACCAGTTCCTGACCCGTCTGAGCCGCAGGATTAGACACTTGCGTACGGCCTTGGGTGATCGGACCGACTGGGCAAAGGCGGTTGGTTTTTGGCTGCCGCCTGGCGAAATTCAGACCACCGCGCGTTTCGCCGCCGGGTAACCGGCCGTTTCAGCCAGCACTTTTCCTACCCGGTACACTTCTTCGAACGTGTTGTACAAAGGCGCGGGAGAAAGGCGGATCACGTTGGGTTCCCGCCAATCGCCGATGATGCCGTTGGCGGCCAAGGTATCGAACAACCGGCGTCCCTCCCTTTCGACCAGCAGCGACAGTTGACAACCGCGCTCTTCGGGGTTGCGGGGCGTAAGGATGCGGATGGCCGTGTCGGCCGTACCATTTTGGTGGTCAAGGATGTATTCGAGGTACCCCGTCAGTTGCCGGCTTTTCTGCCGCAGGTTTTCCATCCCGGCTTCCTCGAACACGTCCAGCGCGGCTTTGTGAACGGCCATCAGCAAGATGGAACCGTTGCTCAACTGCCAGCCATCGGCGCCGGGTGTGGGTACGAAGCCTTTTTTCATGCCGAAGCGCGTGGTCTCGTCGTACCCCCACCAACCGGCCAGGCGGGGCAGACTGGCATTCCGGGCGTGCTGCGCGTGCACGAAGGCCCCGGCTACACCCCCCGGACCGGAGTTGAGGTATTTGTACGTGCACCAGACGGCGAAGTCGGCGCCCCAGTCGTGCAGGCGGAGGGGAACGTTTCCGGCGGCGTGGGCCAGGTCGAAACCCACGAAGGCCCCGGCCTCGTGCGCCGCCCGGGCGATGGCAGGCAAATCGAATAACTGTCCGGTGTAGTAATTGATGCCCCCGAAAAGGACCAGCGCCACCGAATCACGCTGGTCGCGAATAGCTTGGCAGATGTCTTCGGTTCGCAGCGTGCATTCGCCCGCCCGCGGGCTGATCTCCACCACTGCTTCGGCGGGTTGGTAACCGTGAAGCTTGACTTGCGACTCCACGGCGTACTGGTCGGAGGGGAATGCTCCGGCTTCCACCAGGATTTTAAACCGTTGCCGGGTGGGCCGGTAGAAAGAAACCAGCATCAGGTGCAGGTTGGTCGTCAGGTTGTTCATCACCACCACCTCGTCGGGTTGGGCACCCACCAGTCGGGCAACCGGCTCCTTGAACTGCTTATGGTAAGCGAGCCACGGCTGATCACCCGTGAAATGGCCTTCCACCGCCCGTTCCTGCCAGTGATGCATTTCTTTCTCCACGGCCAACCGGGCCGTTTTAGGTTGCAGTCCCAACGAATTGCCGCAAAAATAAATTGCTTCCTGACCATTCACGCGGGGCAGGTGAAACCGGTCACGGAATCCCTTCAGCGAATCAGTGGCGTCCAGGTGCCGGGCAAAAGTCAGGGAGTTTTCGTAGACCATGGGTTGGTGGGTGACTGCGCCGAGGGGTGGACGGACAAACCGCTTTTCAAGGTTTTTCCATGAACGTGCCGCACTTCCGGCAAGTGCGGTTTTCTGACGAGGACCAGAAATGGTCCATCACTTCGGGCAGTTGCCTGACGATATCGGTAATGTGGGCGTACTCTTCGTACAGTTTGTTGCCGCAATGCTCGCAAAACCACAGAAAGCCATCCCGTTCGCCGGGCTGGCGATAGCGCTCCACCACCAGGCCAACGGAGCCGGCGCTGCGTTGCGGCGAATGCGGCACGCGGGGCGGGAGCAGGAAAATGTCACCCGCCCGCAGGGGAATGTCCACCGGCTGGCCATCTTCGATGACTTTCAGGACTATGTCACCTTCCAATTGGAAGAAGAACTCTTCACCCTCATCGTAGTGGTAATCTTTCCGGGCATTGGGCCCCCCCACCACCATGACGATGAAATCGTCGTTGGCTTGGTAAACCTGCTGGTTGCCCACCGGCGGTTTGAGCAGATGTCGGTGCTCGTCAATCCACTGCTTGAAGTTAAAGGGACGTTGCAAGGGCATGCTTAATCGATGATTTCGATGGATATAATTTCCTTGATCTTGTGGTATCCGTTTGCTTTCGGAAGGTAAGCTTCGTACTCCTGCCATTCGATGCGCAGGGTTTTGCCTTTCAACCGGTCCTTTTCCCGGAAAATATCTTCCGAGCCTTGGAAAGGATGCAGCCAAAGGAACGCGTCTTCCTTTTCCTTTTCGTTGGTCACTACGAAGTAAACGAAATCTTTGACCTCCAAGCGTTTGAATTTTCCTTCTACGCTGCCGGTTGCCGTTTTCTCGACGGCATTCTCCGGCGACTGGATTGTCGCAAGGGAATACTCCAGGAAGGAAGCGCAGTTCACCACCAACTTCTTACCGAGTTCCATACCCAGGGCTTCCACTTTTCGCTCGTCGTCTAAGTCCAGTTGGTATTCCTTGTTGAAAGCCGACAAGTTTTGCAGGAATGCTTCCTGAATGCACTGCTGCATGGCTTGGTGCCGGGCGGCGGCGTCTCCCTGGTTCGACACCTTCTTGGCGCATTCACAAGCCGACGCGCTGGCTTTGTCGAGGGCAGTCTGGGCGTGCCCGGCCGTCGGATCGAAAAAAAGGAGCAGGAGTATCCATCCCGCCTGGCAAGCATTTTTCATGAATAACCGGGTCGATGAACGTGAAGAAAAACAGGCACGGGCGATTTTGATCCGTGGTAGATTTCAGTGCAATTGATCTTTATCCCTTGCCTGCGTTCAAAGTAAATCAAAAACGCCCAAAAAGATGGGACGAGAAGGATTTCACCCCATCTCAATCGGGCTCCGATCCGCAAACTACCCAAAAATTATCTGCTCAGTTTTCGTGCGTAGGCTGGTCTTTCTTGCAGCAAGGCTCCAGCCGGTTGTACGCCTTAGCATCGGCGGGCAAACCGTCGGCATCGTAGCCACTCTCATTGATCGCCCGCTTGATCTTCGCCACGTCCGTTTTCTTCGGGTTATAGACCACGGTTACCACCTTGGAAGGCACATCCAGCGTAGAAACGGATACGCCCTTGGTAAAAGCCAGTTGCCGCTCGATGGTGGCCTTGCACATCTTGCACACCGCCGAAGTCTTGATCTTTACCTCCCCGGGTTCCCGCTGGGCGGAAGCCCCGAACGCAGTGATACTCACCAATAAGACCACAAACACGCTGCTCTGAATTGTTTTCATTGTTGTATAACGTTTTTGGTTTACCGTTTTTCTAGTTGTTCACACGTACATTGCCCGCGGCGGGTTGCTTACTGCCCACCGCCTACTTGATCTTAAACCTCATTCCCGCGTACATCATCCGGCCGAAAACCGGCCCCCACACCACCGATGCGTCGAAGTTGGGACTGAACGGTTCGCTGGCCACGACGATCGGCTTTTTCTGGGTAAAGTTGGTCAGGTTTTCTCCCCCCACGTACAAGTCCCATTTCTTAAAAGCCTTCGTTACTTGGGTGTTCAGGATGAAGTAGGCGGGGGCAAATACCGGACGCAACGGTTGGCCGAACCGGGGGCTCACGTTCGGAATGCGCTTGCGTCCGTTCCACTGCGTGGTGAAATCGAACTTCCACTTGTCGAACCGGGTGGCGTAGGCGGCGTTGAACAGCACCCGGTCGCGGCTGACGAACTGTTTTTCCAACAGCCGCTGCTCACTGGCCGACCGGCCGATGGTACTCCGCACGTCGTAAAACTTGTAGGCCAGCTTCACGGCCAGCGCCTTAACCGGCTCGTAGTTCAACTCCACTTGGACGTTGTTGGCGTAGGATCTCCCTTTCAGGTTGTAAAAGGCTACCTGACGCGGCGTTTCCAGGTCCACGATGACTTGGTTGATAAAATCAGTGCGGTATAAATCAACGCCTACCGTACCCTGCCGATCCGCCAGCCGGAACTCTTGCGTCAGGTTAAGGCCGTAATTCCAGGCTCTTTCGGGCTGTAGGCGCTCAGGCACCACCAGCTGGCGCGAACTGGCCAGTACGCCTACATTCTCCGCCAACGGGTTCGCCACGCGGAAACCGCTGCCCGCGGAGGCCCGGACAATGGTTTGCGGAGTCAGGTCGTACTTGAGGTGCAGCCGGGGCGTAAAGATCAAGCCGTACCGGTTGTGAAAATCCGTCCGGGCCCCCGCCACCAGCGTAAACTTGTCGGGAACGGTGAAGGTATATTCCCCGAAAACACCCGGTACGGATTCGGTGCGCGCGAAAACGGAGTCACCGTCGGCAACCGTCCGGTACTGTTCGCGGTAGTCGTCCAGCAAGTAGCTGGCGCCCACCTTGTAGGTGTGGTTGGTGGTCGAGAAGATGGACTGGTAAATCAGGTTGGCGTACAACGACCGTTGGCGGCCGTCGTAGTGGGTGAGCCCGAAAAACGACTGCTGGTCGTGGTTGACCGCCGAGAGGATCAGACCCAAGCCTTTGTAGGGGGCATCGGGAAACAACCGGGCGGTTTTGCTGAACGCTTCCACGCGCCGGGTGGTGCTACCGATGCCGTAGAAAACCGGCGCGGCGGCCGGAGTGGAGTCGGGACCACCCCCGTGGGCACCGTAATCGCCGCCGTGGCCATTGGTGTCAACCGGAGCGGAAGCGTGGTAATCGCCGGCCCGGTGATAGTAGTCCAGTTGCCCGCCCCGGCGGTTTTCGTACAATGCCTTCACGCCGAACTGGGCCATCCACTTTTCTCCCTGGTATTTCCAACGGTGCAGGAGGTTGTACTGGGTGAACATGGGAAGGTCGAAGAAGCCGTCTCCGTTGCGGTCCATCCGGTCTTTTACCAGGTCATCCATGCGGCTGGTGTGCAGCAGCAAGCCAGTGCTCCACCGCGGACCGATCCGGTGCGAAAGGTTCAGGTTGAGTTCCGCCCGGCCCATGTCGTTGACGTACGTGTTCAAGTACAGCCGTTCACTCTTTTCAGGCTTCTGCAATTCCACGTTCAGCTGGCCGGTGATGGATTCGTACCCGTTGACGACCGACCCGGCTCCCTTGCCCACGTCGATGGAGGCAATCCAGGTGCCGGGAAGGTACTGAAGACCGTAGGTGGTGGCCAGCCCCCGGACAGAAGGAATGTTCTCGGTATTTATCTGGACGTAGGTTCCGCTCAATCCGAGCATCTGCACTTGTTTGGCGCCCGTTACGGCGTCGGCGTACGACACGCTGACCGAGGCGTTGGTTTCGAAGCTTTCGGACAGGTTGCAGCAGGCTGCTTTTTGCAGGGCCTTGGCCGTCAGGGTCTCTACCTTCATCGGGTCTGCGCGGGAAATAAACGTGGAACCGGCCCGTACGGTCACTTCCCGCAGTTGCGTAACCGGTTCCAATGCAACGTCCAACTCGGTGCGGCGGCCAACTTCGACGGTGTCGGAGCGGTAGCCGACAAAACTAATGACCAGGGTCCGGAGGGCGTCGTCGGGCTGGTGAAGCTCAAATCGGCCTTCCGCGTCGGTAACGGTTCCCAGTAGAGCAGTGGGCAACCCCCCTTCCGGTGCGTTGACCAGCCAGTAGACGTTGGCGCCCACCACCGGTTGGTTTCGGTTGTCTTCGCTTCCGTCGCGAACGCTGCCCCGGATGGTTTGTGCCGACGCCAGGAAGGGCGAAAAGAGAAAAAGCAAGAGCAAAAACCCTGGCCAGCCAGATAAATTCGGGCGTTGTCGGACAGGCATTCTAAAAATGGGAAGAAACATAAAGATCGTCCTTTGGTGGATGGGGTACGAAAGTTTTGGTGCGGGAACCTGCGATGAAACAAGCGCGCAAACCAGCACGGAAGGCGCGGGCCACCCGTGATCAAGGAACCAACCGGACGATTAAATTAAGAAAGTGTGCAGGAAGATCAGCAGGGTGCGTCCGGCAAGGGGAGGGGCAGCAAAGGAAGCGGGAAGAGAGACGAAAAATTCCGCCAGCACGTGGAAGATCAAAGCACCGGTGCTGACCAACAAGGCAAAGAAGCCGGCCATCAGCTTGGACATTGCCTGCACCAGGGAGGAAGACAGATCCACGTGGGCGTATCCCCTTTCCACTTCGCAGCACCCGTCTTTTTTGAGTTGCGCGGAATGGCCGGAAAAATGCGGGGACCGGTCGGCCGTCTTTCCCGAACAGCAGGGCTTATCGCCCGTCAGCAACTCCTTCTTTCCACTCACCAGGCACGAATGCTCCACCAAGCCGAAACCCGTGCTGGAAACGAACACCAGACTGGCCAGAAAATAGCAAAGCACCTTGTGGAAAACGGATTTCATTGTGCGAAAATAACCAAAAAAAATGTTAGTTCGTTCTCGGCCGCACCGCGAAATTTTCA